>JAPUJS010000376.1 GCA_027296045.1 bacterium
CCACATTCCCGACTACGACGCCACCGTCGTCGTGAAGTTGGAAGCCGCCGGTGCCGTCCTCCTCGGCAAACTCAATCTCACCGAAGGCGCAATGGGCGGCTACCACCCCGAACTGGCAATTCCCAAAAATCCCTGGAACAAAGATGTGTGGGCAGGCGCATCCTCCAGCGGATCCGGTGTTGCAACTGCAGCAGGGCTTGCCTACGCAACCCTCGGAAGTGACACCGGCGGATCCATCCGCTTCCCCTCAGCCGCCTGTGGCATCGTCGGCCTCAAGCCCACCTGGGGTCGGGTCAGCCGCTACGGTGTCTTCGCCCTTGCCGAATCCCTCGACCACGTTGGCCCGATGGTACGCAGCACGGCCGATGCAGCAGCCATGCTCCAGGCCATTGCAGGACACGATCCCAACGATCCCACCTCCCTCCCGGACCCGGTCCCAGACCTGTTGGGCAATATCGACAAAGATATAAAAGGTGTGAGAATCGGACTGGACGAAGACTATATCACCCGGAACGCCGATCCGGAATTGGCAAAAGCGGTCATCTCCGGCGCAAAAGAATTACAGGCATTTGGCGCAGAAATTGTAGACATCACATTCCCGGACGTCGATCAATACGTACCGTCCTGGCGCATCCTCTGCTCGACAGAAGCCGTCCTGGCACACGAGCAAACCTATCCGTCCCGCCGCGACGAGTACGGACCCTGGTTCCGCGACTGGCTCGACATCGGGGCAAATGTCACCGGTGCCGACTACGCCAGGGCAAACAATCTGAGGGCCGCCTGCAACGGACACTTTCGGGAAGTCTTTGAAACAATCGACATCCTGGCCTGCCCGTCCATGAACGGACCGCCCTATCCCGTAACACCCGAAGCACTGTACGGACCCATCGATCCCGATCGATCGGAGGTGGGAGGCAGGTTTACGCAACCCTTTGATTACAGCGGCAGACCCACCCTCTCTGTCCCGTGCGGACGGAATGAAGAAGGCCTCCCGCTATCCCTCCAGTTTGTAGGCAACCCCCTCGACGAACAACGGCTCTGCCAGGTTGGACATGCCTATGAAAAAGCGACCGAGTGGCATACATTAAGACCCAACGTTTAGCCCAATGATCACAGCCTCCAGACCAACCCGAACAGGAGCTCGCCATGCAACTCTTCCTCATCGCCGACGAATGGCCCCAGATGGAACCCCTCATCGCCTACCTGACCGAACAGGACCATGAAGTCCAGACCTTCAAAGAAACCGACGAACTCCCTGATCTTTCGACATTTGAAGTCGGCTTCATGTTCATCCACAAACCCATCGAACCCCACGTCTTGAAAGCCCTCATCGCCTATCCTGAAACCGGCCGACGCCTCATTGTCCTCCACCACGGCATCGCCTCTGGAAAACTCAAGAGCCCCGAATGGCTCGACTTTGTCGGCATCCACATCGAACCCAAAGACGCGCCCGTCAATCCCTGGACCCTTATGGTCGACCTCACCCATACCCTGGTCAACCTCAACCCCGACCACTACATCACCTCCCACAACATCACCTATCCCGAAACCTGCGACTACACCTCCTCCGACGCCCCCAGCTACCCCGTCACCCGACCCGCCGTTACCTTCCACGGCACCGAATTCTTCAAAAACCAGCACTTCGCCGACGGCCGCGACAAAACCGTGCTCTTCGGCACCCGCGCCGAAGTCCCCGATACCGGCGAAGTCATCATGCAAGACCGCGGCGGCTGGCTCAAACCCAAAGGCAACGGCTGGCTCTTCTACTTTCAACCCGGTCACCTGCCTGCCGATTTCGAAAATCCCATCTATCGCCAGATCATCCACAACTGCCTCACCTGGACCCCATAGGTTGACACAGATTCCATGTCTAAGTAACTTTAGGTAGGTCCAATATCTTAATCTTGGAACAAACAGGAAAGGATAGACCATGAATTGGTCTCAAGTTTGCGAAGACACGCAGCTACAGGATCTGCCCTACAAGATCGAACTGAACGAATGGGGAAACATTGTTATGACACCTGCCTCCAACCGGCATGGCAGTATCCAGATGAAGATCGGATTTCTCATGATGTCTCAGATGGGGCACGGGACGGTACTGTCAGAATGCTCGGTTGATACCTCAAAAGGGGTTAAAGTAGCTGATGTTGTCTGGGCCTCTTCTGAGTTCCTCGACAGGAATCGGGGACAGACACCTTATATTGAAGCGCCCGAAATCTGCGTCGAAATCATATCGCCTTCAAACACTCAGGAGGAAATGATGAAAAAGAAGGATCTCTATTTCTCCAGAGGGGCCAGGGAATTCTGGCTTTGCGATGAAGACGGCAATATGGCTTTCCACAATAACAAGGGACAGATCGATGCTTCCGGCATCTTTCCTCAAATGGAAGGAAAAATAGAGGCAGAAGTCTGAGAACGGATACAGACTGCAACAAGATCATCACTTCCAACGATTCGGAAGAGATGGAATACCCATTTGAAACAGAGCAAAAAATCCTTATCATGGGCATGCCTTTTTACCGAGACATGCCCTTTTCATAGATAAGAGATTCAAAGAGGACGCACATGCTCCACTGGCAGGAAAGCGATGGCCTGATCCACATTGAAACCCCCCATCTCAAAGCTGCTATCCGCACCGAGGGCTATGTCAGTGGTACTATGGCGGGCACCCTCGTGGACAAAAAAACCGGTGCCACCGATCCCAGCTTCGGTCTCCACATCATGGATTTTCTCCTGGCCCCCGGCTGGCGTGACGACGCCTATCACAGAGATCGGCTCACGCACGGCAATCTGCCCAAACACTATGTGGAAGGCCCCCAGATTTGCACCCGAGCCCAAAAATTGGACTACACCGTCATTTCAGGCGAAAATCACCTGGCCCTCAAACAGCGCTTCACCTTCCACCAGCCCGGAGAAAATTACGAAACCGGCTCGCGCTGGGAACAAACCCTGCTCTTCCTGCCCGACACCCGGTATTACCTCTCCTGCGAAACCATCACCAGTGCCAACACAGTCGACAATCTCTTTTATCGCATCGACATGCCCGGCCATCTCAAACACGATCGCGGCGACACCTTCCACCAGATCTACCTCAGCTACCACGGCACAATCGGTCCCGAGTCATTCCACGCCGACTTTGCGCCGGACGACCGCTTTTTCTATGCCCGAAACGACGCCCAAATTCCCGAACGCTTCATCCGAGCCCACCAGCTGCGGGCCTCATCCGCCCCCTGGCTGGCTGGCATGACCCTCGATCCCTCGGCCCCCTGTGAAGCCTGGTGTCACCAGCGGGGCTACGTCTGCTTCATCCAGGAACTCCACCGCCGACCCACCCAAAAAGGCGAAACCATTGGCGCGGCCTACGTCGTCGGCTACTTCGACACCATCGAAGACATGAACCGGACCTACGACCGCTTTAAGGGCATAAATCACATCTCCGTTGACGATAAACAGTTCACACTTTTAAACGAAATTCTTTGATACTATGGAAAAACCCAATATCCTCTTCATGCACGTCGACCAGATGCATGCCGACGTCATTTCGGCCTTCGGGTGTGAGCACGTCCACACGCCCAACATGGACCGCCTGGTCCACGACGGCTATTCCTTCATGAACGCCTACTGCGCGATGCCCCAGTGCTGTCCCTCTCGCGCCTGTTGGTACACCGGCCGCATGTCCAAAGAACACGGGGTGGTCGCCAACGCCTATCCCATCGATCCGAACATCCCCGACCTGGGCCAATGGCTTCGTCAATACAACTACGAATGCGTCTACACCGGCAAATGGCACGTCACCGGCCGTGAACTTTCCAACAGCTTCGATGTCCTCCACCGGGGCCATGGCATGGGCGAACTGGGCGACTCCGACGTCGCTCGCACCGCCATCG
>JAPUJS010000377.1 GCA_027296045.1 bacterium
GACATCGTCATTGCCATCGACGTGGCCACCACCCTCCGCAGTCAGAAGAACCAGATTCAAAACCTGTTCGACATCTTCGATCAGGCCCTCAGCTTCCGCATTGAAGAAAAAAAGATCCAGAACCGCAAACTCGCAGATGTGCTGATTATGCCCGATCTGGAAGATTTTAGCGCATCCAACTTCGATCAGGCCCTCACCCTCATCCCGCTGGGCAGAACCGCCACAGAAGCCCACCTGGAAACCATTCGACAAAAACTAATCGACCATGGCCTCACGTCCGAACACACAGCGCCTCGATCTCCGCGGTTGAACGCCGATCTCACCAACCTGGACGAATTCATCTATGCACCCGGGCAGATTCAAATCGACAGCATTCGCATCCAGGGCCTGAACCGATATCCCGAAGCCGCCATTCGAAACCGCCTGCAAGCCCAAAGCCCAACATCGATCTCCACCCTGGACCGGGATGTTGCCATCCTCTATGCCACCGGTTTTTTCGATACGGTTACCTACCAGCTTTCCTGGGAAAGCGGCCAAACCATCCTCACCTTCAAAGTGCAGGAAGCCATCCCCGCTGAAATCGGCCTGGGCCTCCACTACAACCTGGACTTCCAGTTGCTCGGCCTGGTCGAAGTCGCCCGTCCCCACCTCTTCAACCCCGGCTCCATTCTATTCCTCCGGGGCATTCTGGGCAAAATCAAATACGCCGAATTGGATCTGAACCTCAACCTGTTGGGCAACTTCCGATGGGCAACAGGCGTCCACAGTCATACCCGAAAGCGCCTCGTATTCACCGGCGAAAGCCAAACCGGGAGTTATCGCCAAACCCGCTACGGTTTCTCCTCTGCCCTCCAGCACCTCTTCCAAAACTGGGGAAGACTGGAAACCGGCTATCAGACCGAGAAAGTAACGGTGGAAGATGTGACGGGTTCCACACCGGAACAGGTTTCAGGCACCCTATCAGGTCTTCGCGCACAAGCAACGGTTGATCTCCTCGATGATGCCGATTTCCCCACCAGCGGCCTGGCACTCAAAACGCGTTTGGACTGGATCTTTCGTTCCTCCATCTCCAACGTCAAATACCGTCGCTACCTCGCAGCCCTAAACTATCACATCAGCACACCCTCCGGCCTCACCCTGAGCCTGAATGGGAACTGGGGCCTGGTCGACGGCAAATCTCCATTTTACGAACATCTCCACACCGGAGGAACCGGATCGTTTCAATTCTCTTCCGCCCGATTTCCGGGCCTGACACGAGAAGAGATCCGCTCCACACACCGGCTGATCCTGGGCGCCACACTTCGCAAACGCCTCCAAAAATTCATCTTCGGCAACACCCAAGACATCTCCTTCGCCCTCTTTTACCACCTGGGATTATTCAACCGAACCCCGGGTGTGTTCGCCCTCAAAGATCGGGTCCACAGCCTAGGCCTGGGGTTCTATGCCAACACCCAGATCCCCGGCCCCATTCGCCTGGAATTGGGCGCAACCGACCGCCGGGACATCCACATCCACCTCTCATTCGGATACGCCTTTTAAGACCCACTTCAGATCAAAGTGTCGTGTAGACCAATTTTCTCTACGCAGGGAAAATAGCTCTATTTTAACAAATATTTAATAAATATAAATTTAGAGAAAATAAATACGAATATTTTGCATTACTCTGTGCGTGTATGACGCCATTTTGTGTGTTAATTGGTATAAGAGTACAAAAAAAGCCGGTGGATCTCTGGATCCACCGGCTTGCACAGCGACTTCCTTCCTACCTTAAACCTTCCTTCTCGACCACGCCTGTTTCAACATCGGCTTCTGATATCCCTGCTGTTGAAATGCGGGATTGATTTTCTGCTTTTGCTTCTTATGTACCTGGGCTTCCCACTTCTCCTGCGCCTTCTGTCCGGCATCTGACTTCAGCCAGGCGGTCAGCTTCTTCTTGTCCACCTTGCCGTCTTCCTTCAAAACGCCTTGCTTAACAAAATAAGTCCGCCTCCGTTTCACCTCACCCCGCGAGCAAGACATCTTTCGGGCAATCTGCTTGTCGTCAGCACCTTTTGCCAGCAGATCCAGAAACGCCGTGTAATAGGAAGCCCCGTCTGTAATTTCTTCAGGGGGCATAACAAACTCCTTTGTGATATTGATTGGTAAGTCCATTCAGTTTATCATCGATCCATTAAATACCTATTAAATCCAAATGTACATTGCAGAATCTCCCAAAATGAAGAAGTGAACACCAAATAGACGGACCTGCACGAGCGAATGGTTCCAATCAAACACATCACAAAATGAGGATTAGGTCCCTTAAAGATACTTCTTCTTCCCCACCAGCGTCAACCATACCGGCAATGCCGCAAACGGATTTTTGTGCCAATCACACATCTCCGGATCAGGATTCCGCCAATCCCAGAACTTTGCGTCATCCCCCGGATCTTCGGAAAGATCAACCAACTCCAACCCACTTTTCAGCATAATACCGATCAAAACCGTCCAGGCGCCTCCGGAAACCTACCCATTCTTATCAGACAACGCCCAGACCTTCCAGGTTTCCGTTTTGGACGGGAGAGGAAGGGATCTGCGGCCCTCTGCGCCGGGCGGGAAGGATGGGAGTGGTTTCGCGGCCCTCTGCGATCCTGCCCCTACCGCATCCTCGATTCCGACTGCCACATATCTGGATTCGTCCCCACATACGCCTTCACCCGATCTGTCGCTGCGTCCAAGCGTGCAATCACATCCTCCGAAAGCTCCAGATCCACCGCCGGAAGATTCCAGCCCACTTCCTCTGGCGTTCGCGCCCCCACCAGCAACGAAGTCACCGCCGGCCGGTGCATCGCCCAGGCCAGCGCCACCGTCGCCATCGGTTCTCCAACCTCCTCTGCAATCTTTCCGACCTCATCAACCGCCTCAAACACTTCGGCCTCACACCCCGGTTCCCCGTGAACCGCCATCGGTCGTGTATCCGCATAAAGCCGCGAGCGGGCAAGTCCCTCTGGAACTTCATCGGCATTCTGATACCGTCCTGTCAACACACCCTGGGAGAGCGGGCTGTAGCAAATAATGCCCACTTCCTGCTCCTCACACAACGGCTGAATCTCGTGCTCGATCGCCCGCCACAGCAGGCTATAGGGCAACTGATCCGTTTCAATCGCCCCCAATTCCAACACATCGGACAAATCTTGGACCGCGAAATTACACACCCCAATCGCTCGCACCTTCCCTTTTTGCTTTAAACGCTCCAGCACCGTCATCGTTTCTTCGAGCGGCACATTCCAGTTTGGCCAATGAATCTGATACAGATCAATATAGTCCATATCCAGATGCTGCAAGCTCTGATCGCATGCCTTTTCCACATCGTCCGACCCCAGATGTCCCCCACCCACTTTCGTTGCAACCACCACATCCTGCCGACGCCCCGCCAGCCCGCGCCCCAATACGGCCTCCGAATGCCCCTTGCCATATCCTTCGGCACTATCAAAAAACGTGATCCCGGCATCCAGAGCCGCGTGCACCGTCGCTACAGACACCTCATCATCCTGATCGCCCCAGACCTTCCCTCCTGCAAAAGGCCAGCACCCGAGCGCAATCACCGAAACATCAATATCCGTCTTCCCCAGTTTTCGATATTTCATCGTCCCCCCCTTTCAAACGTTTCATCCACAACCATCCCAATGCACACCCGATCCCGTAAAACACAAAATCCCAGGTATCAAACGAAGTGCCCAGCACAGCCTGACCGAGAAAGGAGCTTCGAAGCGCCTCCAGAAATGGCGGATGCCAGAGCTGCAACACCTCCAGCAAAGACGTGACACCAAAAACACCAACCGCAATCCTACAAGGCCGGGTGCCTGGCATCAGCCACAACAACACGAGGCACCAGAAAACCTCGTACAAAACGCCACCCGCATAATCCCGCACCCAGACAGATCCTGGACCGCTATAAATCTTGGTATAAAAACCCACAGGAACCAGAACCACCAGAAAGAGCAGGATGCGAATCCGAAGTCTCACCCCCGCATCCACGCGCCTTCCTGATATCGTTGCGACAGACGCCTGGAAAGTTCGCGAACCAGATCCCGATTTTCTCCGGCAATATTGTTCAGTTCCTCCGGGTCTTCTTCCAGATCGTACAACTCTGTCAAATCGTTGTAATTCTCAATCAGCTTGTACCGCGATGTCCGAATCAACCGAAAATTTCGAATCGCGCTCACAGCCTCGGTTCGATGTTGATCCGTCTCCCCCTGCAAGACCGGGTTAAACGACTGGGCATCGATATTGGCCTGAGCCGACAACCCGGCCAGTTCACAAATGGTCGGATTCACATCAATCAGTTCCACCGGACCGTCATTTTTACGCCCGCCTTCAATCCCCGGTCCGGCAACAATCAGCGGCACCCGCAATGCAGATTCATAGGGCACACTCTTGGTATAGCACCCATGATCGCCCAGCATCTCGCCGTGATCACTTGCAAAAATCACATATGTATTGTCCGACATCCCTCGGCGTTCCACCGCATCCAGAATGGCTCCCACCTGATCGTCAATCAACTCGGTGGCCGCACAATACTGCCGCCGTGTCTCCAGAACCTCTTCATCCGTCATATCATTCGTCTTGATCCGGCCCTCCAAATACCGGGGCTTTCCGGTCAGATCTGCCGAAATCGGCGGCGGCATCTCTGCACCCCGATACTTGTCAGCATATTCTGTCGGCGGATCAAACGGATCGTGCGGTCCCACAAAACTCACAAACATATGCCAGGGGAAATCATCTGGAATCGTGTCAATCCACTCCACAGCCCGCTGGCCGATATAGGTATCTGCAAACCCCTCGGTCGGCAATACCGAATCGTGACACGACCGGTAGTATCCTTCCTGAGATCGGCGGGTATAATCGTCTACAAAGGGTTCCAACAATCCTTTTTCATGCAAGAAATAGTTATAAGGCCCCTGCGGCACTTTAGAACCCCCCGCGTGCATCTTCCCCTCAATCTCAATCGGGTGCGTAAATCCCCACATATACGTACTGGGCCGATCCCCATTTCGTCCATTATAAGGAATGGGCTTTGCCAGATCCAACTTGCCAGAACACCCCACATAATACCCGTGATCTCTCAACCGCTGATAATACGAGGTCGTACCCTGGGGCAAAAAACAGCTGTTATCCAGAGCCCCAACACGCGTCGGTTGTAACCCCGAAGCCAGTGCAACCCGAGACGGCGCACACACCGGACAATTTGTCGTACAAGATGTAAACTGAATACCCCGTTCAGCCAACCGATCCAGATGGGGCGTGCGGATAAAATCCGCACCCATCGAACCCAGATAATCCCACCGATGTTGATCGTCCATAATAAAAAGAATATTTGGTCTGTCCTGCGCCATAAGATCCTCCCCCAAAAATTAATTATGCGATATCCTTTGCCTCACGTTTTGTAAGACAAAACAACCTTTTGCTCGCTGCTTTCCAAATCGCACACCTCACTCCAAAAGCAATCCCAAACAACCCATGTCCTGCCGCAATATCCAGCACCTTCAAAGGCGTTTGCGCGTCCGGATCCATCCATTTTGCAAGCGAAACCGCCGGACCCCGCATCACAGGCACCATCCCGAGAG
>JAPUJS010000378.1 GCA_027296045.1 bacterium
GTCACCTGGACGACGACGTTTGCCATGAAAGCGGTTATAGGCAAAGCCCCTGGTTTGGCCAACCGGTATGTGGAAATGGGTTGCCCGGTATCCGGGCCGATCATCTGTGCATTGTTGCTACCGTCGCCACATCCGATCAAAGCTATGGTGGCAATGCAGAAAAGTTGTGATATCCATCTGAAGGTCTGTGAGCGTCGCATTTTGGATTCCTCTGGTTTGGTGTTGCTTCACATCTGGCGGGGTAATGGAGCTGTTTTCTTTTTTTCCGAGCACGAGTTTGCCTACACGGCGAACCACCTCCTCCTCTGGTGATTTTTCAAGGTGTATCGGTGAAGGACCCTTCTGTCTGCTGGAATTGCAAACGCTGTGCCATAAAAAAACAGTCATCTGAATAATATCTCAAATGACTGTTTTTATTTTAATTATAAAGATTTTCTTTTTGGTGAATAGTCTCATTTTTTCCATTTCTTGCGCGTTTCGGCACGCAGGAATCCGTTATGTGGAGTTGAAAATTGTGACAACCGTTTTACAATCAAAAGCTTATGGTATTTCGGGTTCTGCGCGGCTTGCCGCGCAGCGCGCAGCCAACGGCGCAGGCCTGGCTCCTCAAAACCGCCGCCCGCCCCGCTGCCGGGCAGGCGGGTCCGATGAAGCGGAAGAAAGGGGAATCATCGGCAAAAAGACCATAACTGACTGTCAATATTTTTTGAAATCAGGCAGTCTTCATTTAAGTATTCTATGGTTATTTCTTTGTTTTTATTTAACCTATATTAAGATTTTGAATATATTGACAAGCAGTTATTTTTTTATTGACTGTCAGTTGTTTTTCTGTTAGATTTTGTAGCGTGTTTCAGAAGTAAAATTGATACCAAACGTAAGGCAGGTCAATGCTCAATATCGGACCCCGCATTCGCCAGTTGAGAGAACTGCGCAAGCTTTCTCAGGAACAGGTGGCACAGGCTATCGAGAGTTCGCAGAATTACCTCAGCCTGTTGGAGACCAATAAGCGCCAGCCTTCGCTGACTACCCTGGAGGGATTGGCCGAGGTGCTCCAGTGCCAGGTGGGAGATTTTTTTCACACCGACGAGATTGATCCGCCCATGCCCGATCCGGAACAGGGGATTGAAGCGGCCTATCGGGCAGCCGAAGAACGGGGCGAACGGATTCTGGCGCAAGACACGCTGAAGCGTCTGGATCGGGTTGCGACTCTGTACGAGGTTCTGTTTACGCTGAAGAGATATTTTGATCAGGGGGTGCCCTGGTCTCAGGTGGCACAGGTGATTAGCAAAGACAGGGTTCTGGCGGTGCGGGTATGGGAAGCGGGAAGGACCAGGGCGCTGGAGCGGGGCAAGATTCTGGAAGGACCCGAACCGGGTCAGCCTCCGGCAACCGGACATGTGGAGACGGCCCTGCGGTTTTTGGGCGAGACGGCCATCAAGGCCCTGGTGCTCCAGTCCACCGAAACAGAGCAGCACAAATTTATGAAAGAGATTTCGCTGGGCTGCCCGGAGTTTGACCGAGCCTTCTGGTGCCACGGCGTGCTGACGGCCCACGCGATGTATCACATTTTGGAAGCGATCAACGGTAAGGACGAGGATCGACCGTTGCCAAGTGTGATTTTCAGGATGGGCTTGCTTCTGGACGTGGGCACGCTTTTTATGCGTTTGGAAGATCCCCGGAGCGTGCAGAATGTATGGGTGGAATGTACACGTAATCCGAGTTTTGCTCCTTACGCACACGGGGAATGGCACCTTTACCAGCGCTATTTGCATGCGCTGAAAGGGGCTCAGGTGATGCGGGTGGCCCGGTGGTCGTTGTTGGAAGTCCATGTGACGGAATACCACCATGATCCTACCTGTCTTGGGGAGGGGCATCCGCATCTGGCCATTGTCCAATCGGCGCACCTGGCCGATGTGATTGCCTCGCTTCTGGTCTATGCCCCGGCGTTTTCTGTTGAAGATTTGGATCCAGATCGGGACGCTTTCAACCTGGTCTTTCGAGGGCGAGATGTCCGATTTATTCGACGGTTGGTCCGCGATATTGTGGCGGCTGCCCGAGCAGATGTGTTCAACCAGTCGTGGACCTGGCCCGGCTACAGGGAACTGTTAAGCCTGATGGTGCCAGCTGTGGCAAGGCGGAGCGGGGGACGTCGACGAAGGCGGCCGGAGGATCAACACCAGACCTTTTCATGGTGGCTCGATCAAAACGAAGGCCGCGCGGTCGAGCACTTGATTCGCTATCAAAATCAACGCAACGAAAGGCGCCGATATGTTTATTTCGAACAGGCATAAAAAAAAACCCGTGATCGCTGTGCATTGCTTTGTAGGGCAGACGCAAACGATCGCGGGGTGAGAGGGCAGCGGTGAAATGGATGTCAGTTGGAGCTGGCAACCGTTTCCCGCAGCCTTATACAAATTTACTCCATTTGTTGCTTCCAGGTCAAGGGCAATCTTTGAAAGGGGGTTTGGTCGGCTTTTGGGAACCTTTTTCGGATTTTGCACGGGGCTGTAGTCTTTATATCCAGGAGGTACTATGTCACCCAAAGCCATCCGGGGCCTCATCGATCTTTTCGGCGTGGAAGAAGGACTGCAACTGCTCAATTTGTTGACTGCTCCGGACGACTGGGCTGTGGTTCGGAAAAAGATCCGATCCGATCCTGTGGCTCCAGATCCTGATCCCACCACGCCTGCAGCAGTGATGTGCAGAGACTAATGGCCTGGGAGAATTTGATGCTGGACGGATTTTTGACATTCACGTTGAAGATTCTGGTGATGATGAATCTGCTGGGGGCTCTGATTTATTGGATGGTGCGGGGTTCTGGTGGAGATGGAGGACGGCGTATCCGCCGGCGGGACCGGACGCCTCCTCCATCTCCCCGCCATCCGGGCGGGGGACGGAAACCTGGACGCTCGCGTTCTGTGACCTTGCGTCTATACAGGCATTCGCCGGATCGGAAACGGGTTGAGACGTTGGTATGAGGAATTCCTATTCACAGAGAGTTTTACGATGAACCCGATAACGTCACACGGAATACGGGGGTTCAGGGGTGGAAAGGAGAATCAGATGTTCCCTATGGATATGCATATGGAGAGACGTTAGCGGGCGAAAGTTCAGATCCGGGTTTGGTTTCCCACCCCTTTACCGAATATCAACTTTCCGTTCCGCTTCCAAGGAGGCAAACAATGTCACGCAGGATTTTGGTGGTGTACAGGAACGAACACATTCGGGTGGGAATTGAGGAGATGTTGAAAGAGACCGAGTCGGCTGTTTGGGTGGCTGCCAGCAGGCAAGAGGCCCTGGCCTACGCGTTGTTGGAGTCGTTTGATCTGGCAATTGTGGATCGTACGCTGATCGAAGGTCCCGCCGGGTGTTTGTTCAAAGCACGACTGAACGAATTAGGCGTCCCGGTCCTTCCGGCCGCGCCGGAGAGGGCGTGGATGTCTCAGGATCGGCCGATCCTGCCCATGGCGCTTTGAGATATCCAGGAGGATGGCATCTGCCTCATGGGGAACACAGCCGGAATCAGCTTCTGTCGTTTCAAAGAGGCCGTATCCCTTATTTAGAGTCGAATTTTAACCAAAGGAGGAAATCCCATGGATCCAATTATGACAACCTATCTTGCCGGACTTGTGCTCGGAAAGATGCAGATGTTTAAAAATATGGCCGTGGTTCCGCTGTTTACCCCCGGTGACGGTCGGCCTGAATATGTGATGTTGAAAGATG
>JAPUJS010000379.1 GCA_027296045.1 bacterium
TTCACCGCCCTCTTCAACCTGAGTACGACGCTTTACGCCCAAGGCGAAATCGACGAAGCAATCGAAAGGCTTCGCCAGACCATTCTCATCAACCCCAATTCCGGCCTCGCGTTTAGGAACCTGGGCTATATGCTGTATCAAAAAAAACGGCTTCCCGAAGCCCTGGAGATGCTTCAAAAAGCCCTTCAACTCAATCCAGACGATATATCCTTGCGCACAAAACTGACCGAAATAACCCAGGAATTAGATGGGACCGGGGCATACGCACGCTACCAATCAGCCATTGCAAACGGCAACCTCGAAGCCGCCCAAAGCGCAATCCTCAAGGCCCTGGAACGATCCCCCAACCATTCGCCTTACATAACCGCACTTTCCAATCTGGGAAGCCTCTACCACGAACAGGATCGGCTCGATAAGGCCAAAACCATTTACCTGGATGTGTTGGATCGGAATCCCGACAGGCTCGAAGCACAGATCAACCTGGGCATCCTCTATTACAGTCAACGTCAATATCAACAGTCCGTTGTCACTTTTGAAAGGGCCATCGAACTTGCTCCCGAAGATGTGGAAGCGCTCCTGGGACTCGCACAAGCCTATGAAAAAACAGGCCAACGCCCTGACGCCGACCGCACCTACCAACGTATCCTTGCCCTGGATCCCGAAAATTCCGTTGCCCGCAATCGACTTCAAAGCCCACAACCCTGATCCGTCGCCCGCCTCGCAAACCGACGGGTGCAGCCAGATCGGAGGGAATAAAAACTTGACAAAGCGCCTATTTATCGCATAATTCATCCAATAAGATAAGAATAACCGCAGCACGCCTCATTGAACCCAAGTGGAGAAGTTGCATGGCCGGTGAGACCATCCTGGTCGTTGAAGACAATCCCATGAACATGGAACTGGTATCCGATATCCTGGAAGCCCATGGGTATCAGATCATGCAGGCCATCAACGGCAACGATGCCATTTCTCTGGTCCAGGAAAAAACGCCGGATTTGATTTTGATGGACATCCAGCTGCCTGGTCTGGACGGCCTGACCGTGACCGGAATTATCAAAGACAACCCGGATACCCGTGGCATTCTCATTATTGCCCTCACCGCCCGTGCTATGCAGGGCGATGAAGAAAAGGCCCGTATGGCCGGCTGCGACGGATATATTTCAAAACCCATCAATACCCGGACCTTTCCGACAACCGTCCGAAACCTTCTGGACGAAAAAGATCCGCCCGCATAACGATTTTTTTCAAAGAACCGGTGGCCGATTGGAACCAGGACCAGGTCTCGTTGAAGAAAGAAAATAATCGATCCTAAATGGAGCAAGCGTTGACTTATGTCTATTCCAAACATTCTTGTTGTAGACGACATTGCCGAAAACGTAGAACTGCTAGAAGCATATCTCACGCCCGAAAATTACAATGTGATTACCGCTTCCGATGGCATCGAAGCCCTCGAAAAAATCAAAGAAACGCCCCCCGACATCGTGCTCCTGGACGTCATGATGCCCCGTATGGATGGGTTTGAAGTCTGTGGGAAGCTCAAAAATGATGAAGAAACCCAATTCATCCCGGTGGTGATGGTCACGGCCCTGAAAGAACGGGACGACCGCATCAAAGGCATCCAAGTCGGTGCCGACGACTTCTTGTCCAAACCTGTTGATAGAGTCGAACTGTTGACCCGCATCCGGTCTCTCATCCGGGTCAAAAATCTGCACGACGATCTGGACCAGAGCTATCGCGAACTCAAAGAGTTGGAAAATACCAAAGAGCGGTTGACCCAGATGATCATTCATGATTTGAAAAATCCGCTCACTGGGGTCAAAGCCAATCTGGAAATCGTGGGGATGGACGACCTCGGCGAAACCCAGGAGTGTCTGGATGCGGCCCAGCGCAGTTGTGATTTGCTCTTCAATATGATCCAGGACCTTTTGGACATCTCCAGGATGGAAGAAGGCAAGCTCATGCTCAATACCGAACCCTTCGACATTGCAGGCGTCATTTCCTCGGCAGCCGACGAGATTGAGATGCCTGCCAATGCCGAAGACAAAACGATACAATTAGAGGTTGCCGACAATTTGCCCGAAGTGAACGGCGATCCCAACCTGATTTACCGCACCCTGTCCAACCTGCTGATCAATGCCGTCAAACACACCGGACGCGGTGGCATCATCACCGTCCGCGCCCTCCAGCAAGACGATGAGTTACTCATCCAGGTCAAAGATACTGGATACGGCATTCCAAAAGAATACGTGGACAAAATATTCGAAAAATTCGGCCAGGTGGAATCCCGCCAGCGCAGCGGCACCGGGTTGGGACTCACCTTCTGCAAAATGGCTGTCGAAGCCCACGGCGGCACCATTTGGGTCGAAACCGAAGAAGAAAAGGGCAGTACCTTTTCTTTTCAATTCCCATTTGGATCCCAATCGTAAACACCCGTCTACAAGACATCCAGATCGATCGAGGACGGCACCATCTCGTCCCTGATTTTTTCCCTACCAGGTGATCCCCGATTGTAAATTGAAGGTCCGCCGCCGTTGGAACCCTCCCGCCCCGTCCGGTTCATATGTAAATTCCACTTCCCAGATCACACGCAAACGCTCCATCGGTTCCACCCCGATTCGATATCCAAATCGCGTATCGAGCGACCCGTCAAAAAGCCCACGAAATCCCCGATGTCGTTTTTCAAAAAAAGCCTCGGCCAGATACACCTTTTGGAGCTGTTCCAGTACACCCGGTTTCAAGGCCACTCGGCCTTCCAAAATCTGTTCTTCCCGCTCGTTGCCGCGCAAATACTGGTAAGATCCCTCGGCGTCCAAAAGCCCTCCTAACTCACACTTCAGATCTCCAAAAACACCCTGCATCGACACATCCACAAGCGCATCTTCGCGTGTTCGCACCCCTCCGGTGGCCGGGTCCAGCCCTGCTCGATTGAGTTCATATAAGGCGTCAAAATGTCCGGATTGATACAATCCGTCGACCCAGCGATATTCGACCTGCACCGTCAAGCCCCCAACCCGAATGCGAACGCCAGGTCCGCTGAAACCCGTCCCGCTCAGACTATCCGTAAGCGTCCGGGCAATGCCCCCATAAAGATCCACCGAATCCAGCAAGGGATAGACCATATCGACCCCCGCAATTCCGTAGGCATCTCGTCCAAACCCCGTTCGGATCGAATCGGGCAACGCCCGCAACTGATCGGTGTCCACCACTACGGTTGTCCCCAAAGCCAGCCTGCCTGTTGGATAATAGACCATCCGTCCTCCCACGACCGGTCCTCCGCCATCCAAATCCAGCAAATCATTGACCACACCCCGGAACGAAAAAAGACCTCCGGCCAACCCCTGTATCTGAAAATCCAAACCCGTCCGCTTCATTCCCGGCGCGTCCTGTGTGTTTCGATACCGCCGCATGATCATCCCGGACCCCAATGTCACCGACTCCAGCGCCCCCAACCGAAAATAAATGGGCCGGTCCGGATCGTTGGGACGGCCCCACCGAATATAGTGAATCTTTCGAAATATGCTCTCCAGACCCTTCCGTTTGCTCGAAAAGTCCCACCCCAAATTCCGAAATCGCCCCTGTTCGTCTACAAAGACCTCCAGGTCTAACACCGCTTCAAATGCCCCGGATCGAATGTGTGGCTGCAAATCCAGGCGCTGCCACTGGGTATCTCCCACAGTAACCGTGCCCAGCAAAGTGGAAAAGAGAACCGGTTCCTGGGCCCCTGCGAAAAAGGGAGCGCCCAGGACAAACAGGCCGAAAGTCAACCTTTTGAATCGAGCCACAACACCTCCTGTACCACCATTTCGTTCCATTTGAACCGTCTTTTCCAAGATAAGCCCGTTATCGAGTTCCAGTCAAGGCTGCCCTGCAAAAGCAAAGGAACTTCAGCCCCTGTCAAGCGTCCACATTAAAGAAGCCTTATCTTCCCGTATTCAAAGGGAGATATCGAAACTTTAGAAGTTGATTGACAAAGATCTCCAAGCCCAGTATAATTAAAGGCCATTTCTATTTGCCCCATTATGAGGATTTTAGTATGAAATCTGCGCGTGTATTTTTATTCCTCATTCTTGTCGTTTGGACGGCCTGTTCTCTTTCGGTTTTTGCCGACGATGAGGCTCCTTCCGAAGAGGCCGTGGAAGGAAAAAAAACCCAAACCTTCCGAAACACCATGTTCGCAATGGCCGAACGGCAATTCAAAGCCGGCGAGGTCAACGAAGCCCTGGAAACCTTCACCCAGCTTGTCGAGCACTTTCCAGAAGACGCCTACATCTACAACAAACTGGGCTATGTACAACTCAAAAGAAAAAACTACAAAGCCGCAGAAATCGCCTTCAAGGAAGCCAAGAAATACGACAAAAAGCTGGTGGAAGCCTACGTCGGCCTCGGTCTGACCTATACCCAAGCCCCGGTTCGAGGCCTCCAGGCCTACTACAATTTCCGAAGGGCTGTTGCAGAAGCCAAGCGGTCCACCAAAATCGACCCCGACTACGGACCTGCCTATCGGCTCCTGGGAGAAGCCTATGAAAAATTCCAGGAAGACCACCGGCGATCCCTCAACTACTACGAAAAATACATCACCCTCGAGCCCGACAACCCCGAGGGGCTTTACTATTTCGGGCTGGCCTGTGTCCAGGCAAAAGAATTTGAAAAAATCAACCGATACATCGCCCCTTATATGAAGAACAACCTGGAGGTCACCCAACTCCTTCCGCTAATTGCCCAGGGGCACTTCTACTCCGAACGCCATCAGAAAGCAATGCAAATCTTCGAACGCTATCTTCAAAACATCGAGGGCAGCGAACGGCAGCACTACACCGACATTACCTACATCGCCTCCAACCTCGAACTGGAAGAATACAACGCCACAGTCGGCCCCGAACGCCAGGCCTATCTGGAACAGTTTTGGGCCAGACGCGATCCAGACATCCTGACCAAAATCAACGAACGCGTCATCGAACACTACCGGCGCATCTGGTATGCCCGCACCTTCTTCTCCTTAAACGCCCACCCCTGGGACAAGCGAGGCCTGGTCTACATCCGCTACGGCGAACCCGAATTTCGGTCCCGTTCCAACGACCGGCATTTCGTTCAATCCGCCGAAGTCGAAGCGGTGCGCACCCGCATGGCCATCGACATCTACGGCCCCGAAGCCGCCTTCCTCACCTTTACAGGCCCGGTTTTCCCAGTACGCACCAGCCGCCCCAACGGATCTCTGTTTGATGTCAATCAGACCAGCATCTCTGACCAGATTGCCGCCTCAGAAGCCATCATCATCAACGACGAGGTGGACGGATTGGGCGGAGACGTCGATGCCAATATCCAGGAACTGAGCGCTGCTGAAGGCGGGTTTAGCGATGGTTTTGCCGTCCCCTTTGCCAGAGACCCTTTCGCCGCCGACGGTGCCCTTGGAAGCCGTTTGAATAGCGAAACCGGCAAGCTGAACACCCG
>JAPUJS010000038.1 GCA_027296045.1 bacterium
AACAAGGAGACCTGTGGATGAGAATCCTCAAATTCCAGGGCAACGCCAAAGTAGAGGTTGGAGAAACCGCACGGCCCACTGCCGACAATCGCACATCCTCACCTACGATTGACCCACAGAAAGGTCCCCAATGCCTCTCCGCGCTCTCATCCTGGGTTCCGGTTTCGCCGGGCAGGGCCACGCCGAAGCCTTCAGAAACACCGGCGTCGAAATCGTCGGCATGGCCAGCCGCACCCGCGAAGTCACCGAGCAAGTCGCAGCCGACATGGGCATTCCTTATGCCACTACCGATTGGCAAAAAGCCCTGTCCGATCTCCAACCCGACATCGTGGCCGTTGGCACCCCCGGTGGCGCGCATTTTGACCCCACCATGGCCGCCCTGGACCAGGGGTGTCACATCTACTGCGACAAACCCCTGGCGACCTCGGCCGAAGATGCCAAAAAGATGTATCTCAAAGCCGAAAAAGCAGGTGTCAAAACCGCGTTTTCCGCCTCCTACCGCTATCAGCCCCATGCCCTTTTGGCCAAAGCCCTGGTGGCCGAAGGCAAAATCGGGGATCCCCTCGAAGTCGAATGCATCTCCCACCCCAGCCTCAGTCCCCTGCTTCCCTTTGGCTGGTCCAACCGTCTCGACCAGGGTGGCGGCCGTCTCTACAATAATTTCCCGCACAAACTCTCGATTGTCCTCCACGTGCTCGACGCCACGGTCACGGCTGTCAACGGCGAACTCCGCTATGACGTCACCAGATCTCCCGTCGTCTCCGGTGTCCACGATTTCCGGAAACGAGGCCAGTTTGCCCCCCAATCCAAAGACGAACCCGGCCTGGAATGGGAAGCCGCCGACGCCGATTCAACCTATACGGTCCTCGCCCGAATTGTCCCCAAAGTCCACCCCGAGCAATCCGTTTCTGCCCTGTTCAAACACGGCAGTATCCATCCCCGCTTCGACCCCGATCACATGGTCTTTTACGGCCGCGATGCAGCCATCCACATTTCCGGCAACTATGCCAGCGGCCCTCTCCACCTGTGTCCCCAAAACGGAAAATGGGAAGAGATTCCCCTTCCCAAAAATATCACCGAAAGCCTGCCTGACATCGAAAACGCTTCCGTCCGCAACTGGGCCTACCTGGCCCGGGAATTCGTTGCCGACATTCAGGGACAGGGCTATGCGGGCTATCAAACCTTCCAGGACGGTTGGATCTTTCAAGAAGCCTTCGAAGCCGTCAGAGCCGGAACAGGATGGGTCGAACTCCCGCCCGAATAAGTGAACCTCAATCATCCAGATCCGCAATCGATTCCCGAATCGCCTCAATCGTTTGCTCAATATCCTCCTCGGTATGGGCCAGCGAAAGAAACATCGGGTGGGTGGGATGCAAATAAAACCCCCGTGCAAGACACCCCCGCAGCATATCCATACACCGATCCTGATCCCCTTCGTCCATCTGCGGCCTTGGCATCGGCCCCACACCGACCAGGTGATAGCTCAACCCCGCCTCTTCACACACCGCATTTACTCCTTCCATCAACCGGTTCCCAATTTTCCACTGATACGCAATCCCATCTCGCCGCTTCAATTCGCCCATAACGGTCTCCGTCGCCGTCAAACTGAGCGGATCGCCGTGCGCCGTGGCCGTCATCCAGACCGACCGGCAGGCCTCTGCCCCTAACACCTCTTTTCGCCCCACAATCAAACTCCCCGGATACCCATTGCAACACGCCTTTCCAAAAGTCGCAATATCCGGCGTCACCCCATAGTATTCCCCCGCACCTCCAAACGCCACCCGAAAGCCCACCTTTGTCTCATCAAACACACACAACGCCCCAGAAGCGTGTGCCAGATCCACACACCCCTGCAAAAATCCCTCCGGCGGCCCGGCCTCCTGAATCGTCTCCATCACCAAACACGCCACCTGATTGTCATGGGCTTTCAAACACTCCTCCAGCGCATCCAGATCTCCATACGGCACCGAAAGCGTCAACGCACCCACCTGTTCCGGCACTCCCACATCGCCCGGCCGTGCCCAATCGTGCCACCCGTGATACCCACACCGAATCACCTTCTCCCGCCCCGTATACGCCCGCGACAAGCGCACCGCACTCGAAGTTGCCGCACTTCCTCCAATAAAAAATCCCACCATCTCGGCCCCCGGAATCGCATCTACCAGCAATTCGGCCACCTTCAATTCCCTCGGATGCGCCGTATTATACACCGTCCCCCGTGCCATCTGCTCCCGAACCGCCTCACACACCGCCGGATCGTCGTAGCCCAGCACAATCGGACCAAACCCCATTAGATAATCCAGGTAACCATTCCCATCCACGTCCCAAAACCGGGCCCCTTCCGCGCGGTCGATAAATACCGGATACCCCTTCTGCAGCATCCCCGAAAGATTCTTATGCGGCGCATATCCGCGAACCAGCACCGCTTCGTAGCGGTCCATCAGCGCCTTTGACTCTGCAATCGAATACGATTTCACCGGCATAGCACCTTCCCTCCTAATTATCGTTGTTGCGATACCTGACATACGTACACAAAACAGTTGGGTATTTTATCCAAATAATCTAAATTAAGAAACCCAATCCAACAACACCGTCTATCAAGAGGCTCTATATGGCACAAACCGAAACCCTCCCGACAGAAAACAGCGACCAAACCGAAGCCATCACTCTGATTGACAGCGACGTACACAACTATCCCAACAGCATCGAGGATCTCACACCCTACATGTCCCGTCGCTGGCAGGCTTACATCAAGCAATCCGGGATGGGACTCCCCAGTGCGTCCATGTACCCCAAAGTCTTCGCCGAGGCCGCCCGTCGAGACGCCTTTCCCCCAAACGGCGGAAAAGCGGGAAGCGATCCTGACTTTTCCCGAACGCAACTCCTGGACGCCTGGGACATCGACCTGGCCATCCTCAACCCGCTCATCGGCCTGCCAAACGTCTATAACCTGGACCTGGGAAACGCCATCATGTGTGCCGTCAACGAGTGGACCGCCGCAGTCTGGCTCGAATCAGACCCCCGCTGGCGTGGCTCTATTGTCGTCAATCCCAGGGATCCCGCTGCCTCGGCCAGAGAAATCCACCGTGTCGCCCAGGATCCCCGGTTCGTCCAGATCATCCTGCTCGTCCGCTCTCACGCCCCTTACGGCCGCCGCGAGTTTCATCCCATCTTCGAAGCCGCTCAGGAAGTCAACCTCCCCATCGGCATTCACTTTGGCGGCAGTGGAAACCCCATCACTGCAGTCGGCTGGCCTTCCTACTACATCGAAGACCATACCGGAATGGTCCAGGCCTTTGAATCCCAACTCATCAGCCTGGTCTGCGAAGGCGTTTTTGAAACCTTCCCCGGCACTCGAATCGGCCTGCTCGAAGGCGGTTTTGGCTGGCTGCCGCCCCTGATGTGGCGCCTCGACAAAAACTACAAAAGCCTGCGAAGCGAAGTCCCCTGGCTCAAGCGCCTCCCCAGCGAATACATCCTGGAATGCTGCCGCGCCACCACCCAACCGATGGAAGACCCCCCCAACCCCAAATTTTTCGACTACCTGCTCGAAATGATTGGCTCGGAAACCTTCCTCATGTTTGCCACCGACTACCCCCACTGGGATTTCGACGCCCCGGATCGAGCCCTGCCCACCCACCTCCCCAAAGACCTGAAACAACGCA
>JAPUJS010000380.1 GCA_027296045.1 bacterium
ATTTATTTTTATATAAATATACTTTTATCAAATAGTTATTGAAATAGAGTCATTTTATCTGCGCGGGGAAAATTGGTCTAAAGTGAGTATTATTCTGTCCCTTATCAAAATACCCACCAAAATCCCGGATGAACCGTAAAAATTAAATAAATCTTCCACAAGGCCAAATTTCCAATTTTTCCACCACTTGGTATCTCTCCAAACCCCTCAAACCGACATTTTTTCCCTCTCATACAGAATTTTTTTCTTCAGATAACTCCTTATTTTCCGATAATATATAAAGATGTATCCCCTGATACGGAAAAAAAGTATAAAAAAATACTTGACATAACTTGGTATTACTTCGTATATTTTGGATGTCGACAGCGAAACCGTGAAGCTTCACATCCACAAGGAGGGCCAGATGAGCGAGCAGAATCTCATCGGGATAGAAGAAGTGGCCGAGATCTTTGAAAAATCGGTCGAATCCATTCGAAAATACAAAAATTACGGCATCCTCAAAGTCGCCGACAAAATCGGCAACAAAGACCTCTTCGACCGCCAGGACGCCATCCAGAAAAAACAGATCGTCAAAGAGTTGCAAGTCCAGGATGGCCTTTCCCTCTCTCAAATCGCCATTCGGCTCGAACAAACATCGGACATCCAGGCAGAGGGACCCGAAAAAATCCTCATCGTCGAAGACGAAGAAGCCACCCGCGAAGCCTGGGCCGAGTTTTTCGAAAACGCCGGCTATCAAATTGCCCAGGCAGGCGACGGCCAGGAGGCCTTAGAAGTCGCCCGTTGGGAACGCCCCGACATTATTTTGCTCGACTTAAGACTGCCCAAACTCGACGGCTATCAAGTCTGCCAGCGCCTCAAAAGCGACCCCATCACCTCAGGAACCCCGATCATTATGATCACGGCCTTCCTGACCGGGTCCTCCGACACGGTTCGCGGCATCGAATACGGCGCAGACGACTACCTCAACAAACCCGTCGATCTGGAGGTCCTGGCCGCACGCGTCAAAATGGTCCTCCGACGCGTCAGCAGATAAAACGTTTCAAGGAAGAAACATCCCACACCGCAAGGACGCACCCACCCCACCGTTTCAGGGACGGAACGGTTCCAGTTTCAGGGACGAGCTTAAAAGACAACACAACACGGTTCAGGGACGAAACGTACGCTCTATTGGGCGCGGAAAACCAGGAGGTAATTCCAACCCCAACCGACCTCATCCCCTGTCACTCAGAGCTGATCTTTGGCCTCCCCCCAGGAACCGGAGATCAAACCAAGGAGCTTGTCATGTTGACCGGCTTTCTCACCACCGCCCTCGAAATCATCCTCATCCTCGATATTTGTGGGGCCATCGTCTACTTCGTCCTGTCTGGTCTCAAAAAGCAGCAGGACGAAAAAGAAAACACCCAGCCAACACCTTCTCCCCTTTCCATGCCTGCAACAGGTCCTGTACTCACACCGGTCTACCAGATGGCAACTGCGGGTCACGACGTCTTTTCAGTCTATGCAGAACGCCCGTCCGAAGAGCCCGAAATGCCCAGAAGTTTTGGCCTCATCGCCAGTGTGAAACAGCGGATCACTTCCTTTAAAGCAAAACTCAGCACCTATCGTCCGTCTGCAAATAAACAATCGGTTCAGACCCAAGAAATCGGCACCGAACACCGAAAATTGGGACAGATTCTGGACAGCTTTAAGGAAGACATGTAATCAGGCATCCCGTACGGCGACTTTGATAGCCGCCCCTATTTAAGGAGAAGGTCATGCAGGGCAAAATCCTGGTCGTACATCGAAACGAACTCATCTTAGACTTGATTCAAGAAATGCTTCAGGACATCGGCTATGCCGTCACCCTGGTCAGCGATGGCCACCGAGCCCTGGGCAAAGCCATGTCGAGCCACTATAACCTGATCATTGTCAATCACTCGCTCGACGGCGGCCTCGACGGCATCCAGTTGGTCGAACGGATGCGCAAATACGGGGTCCAGTCCCCCATCATCGGCACAGCGCCCGATGCCAACTGGGAATCGCCCACCACCTCCAGCATCGTGCAGGTCGATTACCTTCTGCCCTCGCCCTTCGACTATAGCGAACTGATCGGTGCGGTCGACAGCCTTTTGAACAAGCCCAAACACAGCCTCGAAGTCAATCCCGACCTACCCGTCGATGCCATTGACACCCCCGATTTTGCCCTCGAAGCGCCCTCCATCTTGCCGACCAGCTCGACCGACGATCTCGAAGCCCTGCTCTCAGACATAGCTCCGGTCCAGGACTTCACGCCCCCGGCACCCCGGCCGGCCCCGCGCCCAGAAATGGTACGTCCGGCCACACCAAGTGCCGTTGAATCTCCTTTTAAACACAGTGGCGCCCCCCGGATTTTGCTGGTCGATGCCAGTGATCCCATCCGAGAAGAGATTGCAGAGCGCTTCAAAGCCGAAGGCTTTGACGTCACGGCCTTGAAAAACGGCCAGGACGCCTATGAAAACACCATGCTTGCCGATTATGAGCTCATTCTCACCGACCTCTGGTTGCCTGGTCTGGACGGTTTTGAACTCATCGATGCCCTGCGTAAAAGCGGTGTATCCACCCCCATTGCCGTCCTGACAGCCCACATCACCCGGGATATGGTCCAGGAACTGTTGGGCTATCAGATCTGCAAAATCCTCCTGAAACCCTTAAAACCAGAAGACCTCCTTTCTCTCGTACAAGAAAACGTCCTGTAAACAGACCCCGCAGTACACGCAACAAAAAGCCCCTTTCTTTTTTTTAGAAAGGGGCTTTTTGTATGACCCCCAAAAAAATCTTGAGATTTTATCTATAAAACCATTAAATTAAAGCAATAAAGCCCTTTTGTGAGGTTCCTAAGTTGTCCGTCTTCGACAACCTGATTGACACACTCTTCCACAATCTAAAAGACCTGACCTGAGAACCCACTATGGATTTCCTACGCGCCACCTTCATCCTCAGCTTGTTCATCGGCGGTTTTCCTGCCCCAACAGATGCGGCATCTCCCGGTGATGTCACCATTTATCGCGATGTCTGGGGTGTGCCGCACATCTACGGCGACAGCCCGGAAGCAGCGGTCTACGGACACGGCTATGCCCAGGCCCAGGATCGCCTCGACGATATTTTAACGCTCTATACCTTTGTTCAGGGAAAAGCCGCCAAATTTTTCGGCCCCCGCTTTGTCCAGCAAGACTACGAAACGCAGCTTGCCCGCCACCCCGAAGTCGCCCGATCCGGCTACCCCAGTCTTGCGCCGGACACCCGCCGTCTCATCGAATTCTACATCCGGGGCATCCACGACTACATCCGCGAACATCCAGATGCCAGGCCCGAATGGGCCGACATGCCCAGGCCCTACGACGTGGTCAGTCTGTATCGGTTCTTCATCTGGGACTGGCCCTGGGGACAGGCCCTTGAAGATTTAAAACACGCCGGATCGCATGTTGCCGACGGGCGTGGATCCAACCAGTGGGTAGTCAGCGCCAGCCGTTCTGCCGAAGGAGGACCGATCGCCCTGATCGACCCTCACCTCACCTGGAATCCTGCCAACCGGTTCTACGAATCGCACGTTCACGGTGGCGACCTCCATTTTTATGGGTTTTCGATTGTCGGCACCCCCTTCATGGCCCTGGGCCACACCGACGTCTTTTCTCTATCAGCAACCACGGGCGGCCCGGACTGCGCAGACGTCTATGAAGAAAAAATCAACCCGGACAATCCTCTTCAATATGAATACGACGGCCAGTGGCGAGATATCCAGGTCGAAGAAATCGACATTGAAGTTCACACACAAGAAGGGGTCCAAATAGTAACCCGAAAAATCGAACGAACCCACCACGGCCCCATTGTGAAACGAAAGGACAACCGGGCCTACGCCGTCAAAACCGCCTACGACAACGAGGTCGGGATGATCGACCAGTGGCTGGACATGATCAAGGCCCAAAACCTGGGCGAGTTTCTCCTGGCAGTATCCCAAAATCAATCCCTTCCCCAAAACCTCATGTATGCCGACATTCACGGCAACACCTATTATGTTCGTGCAGGCCGTGTCCCGGTTCGTCCAAAAGGGACCTGGGACAGTCCGATGCCCGGCTGGACCTCCAATTCCGAGTGGCAGGGCATCCACCCCCTGTCCGACCTGGTTCAGGTCTTGAACCCCGGTATCGGTTTTATGCAAAACTGCAACATCGCTCCGGGCGCTATGATGCCCTACAGCTCCCTGAATGCGAAGCCCTATCTGCACTATATTTATAACGACCGCCCCACGCGAACCAACGAACGGGGACGCCGTGCTCTGCAGCTTCTGGAAACCCACCCCAAGCTCACACTCCAGCAAGCCACAGACATTGCACTCGACACCTTTGTACTCAAATCCGATATGTGGCAGCAAGCCCTCGACGCT
The DNA here is from genome assembly GCA_027296045.1 of bacterium. GTDB lineage: Bacteria > Latescibacterota > UBA2968 > UBA2968 > UBA2968 > JAPUJS01. The sequence continues at coordinate 4,400 of JAPUJS010000380.1, forward strand.
GCCTTTAAAGCCCACCCCACACCGTACTCCCACCTGCAAACACCTGTCCAGATCTTGCTGGAATGGGACGGAAGAATGGATATCGATAGCAAGGGTGCCTCCATTTTCAGTTTCTGGATACGGGCATGTCGCAAACCCGAATACCGGGTTTCACGGCAGCAAATCGAAAGGGGAAGAGACCTGGGCGGAGGGGCACAACGCGCCCTCTTAAAAGCCCTGGACGATGCGGTTCAAGAAATGCAACGCACCATCGGCAAGGTAGTCGTGCCCTGGGGCGATATCCACCGGGCGCAGCGGGGCACCCGCTCCTGGCCGGTGGCCGGATTCTCCCGGGAGGGCATCAACACGCTCCGATCGGTCAACAGCCAACTTCCCGATGAAAACGGCATCTCTTATGTCCACGGGGGCCAATTTTGCACCACCGTTGTTCTGCTCAAAAAAGACGGCATTGTCTCCTACAGCGCCACCCCCTATGGCCAGAGCAACCACGCCGAATCCACTCATTTTACAGACCAGGGCGAACTCCTGTTTAGCAAAGGCCGGCTCAAACCCACCTGGTATCAAAAAGAAGACATGCTCAAACGCGTTAAATCCAAAACCTCCCTCAAAGTACCTTCCACACCTTAACCAGCCTCCACCCGTTTGATCCACGACAAGAGAGACGAATGAACAAAAGCCTGGCGACCAATCTCATTTCCATCGCCCTCATTGGAATCGGTTTCATCAGTCCCCTGTATCCAGATCACATCCTGACCATTGGCCTGTTTGCGACCTCGGGCGCGATTACCAATTGGCTGGCCATACACATGCTCTTTGAAAAAGTACCTGGATTGTACGGATCGGGGGTCATCCCCAATCGATTCGAAGAATTCAAAGTCGCCATCCACGATTTGATGATGCAACAATTTTTTACCCCCGAAAATGTCGAGGGCTTTTTTGCCGACCAGATCGAAGAGATCAAGCAGACCTTTGACCCGGAGCCAGCGGTTAAGGCCATTGATTTTGACCAGGCTT
>JAPUJS010000381.1 GCA_027296045.1 bacterium
GCACTCACATTGATGATCGGTATCCTCTCGTCGATGTTCACGGCCCTCTTTGTTACAAGGACTGTTTTCAATGCTATTATCAGCCGACAGATCAACCCTTCGATCAGTATTGGCAGGTTCAATATCTTTGGCGAAACAGCCTTCAACATCATTGGCTTGCGCCGTGGCGCCTTTGTCTTCTCGGCCATCCTGATCCTGATCGGATTGGGTTCCACCATCACCAAAGGCGGCTACAATATGGGCATCGACTTTGCAGGCGGCACCTTGCTCGAACTCCATTTCGATCCGCAGGTGCCCGTGGGCGATATTCGAGAATCCCTCGGCAGAGTCGACGTCAACGGCCAGGCTATGGACCTTCGCAACAGCGAAATCAAAGAGTTCGGCACCCCCAATGACATTCTCATTCGCGTGCAAGAAGAAGCCGACGGCACCCAGATGGCCGATGCCATCAAAACAACCCTGAAAATGAGTTTTGCCAACAATATACAAAATGAAAGTGAATGGCTCCGTCGCCAGGAAGCCGTCGGCCCCAAAATCGGCGACGAGCTCAAAACCAACGCGATTTGGGCCATCCTGGTTTCGATGGGCCTCATCATCCTCTACATCTGGTGGCGTTTCAAACACATCCAGTTCGGCATCGCGGCCGTTGTCGCCCTCTTCCACGATATCCTGATCACCCTGGGTGTCTTCTCCCTCCTGGACAAGGAGATTTCCCTGGCCATTGTGGCGGCCCTGCTCACCATTGTCGGATATTCCTTAAACGACACCATCGTAGTCTTCGACCGCATTCGGGAAGACGTCAAGCTCTATCGTCGCGAAACCTTTGGTGGAATCATCAACCGCTCCATCAACGAGTGCCTGAACCGTACCGTGATCACTTCCAGCACCACCCTCCTGGTGGTCCTTTCCCTGCTCACCTTAGGCGGTGAGGTGATCCACGACTTCGCTTTCGCCCTCCTCGTCGGTGTCATCGTTGGAACCTACTCGTCTTCTTTCGTCGCCAGCCCCATTGTGATGGAATGGCAAGCTGCTGCAGACAGGCGAAAAGAAGCGGCATAGAACAAGACAGCACACAACCAAAAGCGCCTGGTGGAACCTTCCACCAGGCGCTTTTCATTGCCCTCTGCCACCCCGCCTGTCGCAGCTACCGACCCGTCTCTCCAATTTGTGGGAGAAGGATGTTGGAGGGTTGCCGTTCAGGTGCCTCGAGTGAGGGCCTACACAGGCATTCCCCTCTTGGTATATTCTCGTCCCTTCCTGGCCATTTCCTCGTTCCGCCCCGATACCACCCGCACCCCTTCGTCGATCTTTTCCTGAATGGTTTCTGGCGTTGCCCCCGAAAGGAATGCCACCCCATTTTGTTTACAAGCCGCTTTCACCCGCTCCCGTGTTTCTTCCATCTCCGGCGGATAGGGCTGAGGGGCCTTCCTATATCCCAGTGCCATGCTCAAATCCCCCGGCCCCATCTCGGCAAATCCAAGGCCCGGAACAGTTAGGATCTGTTCCACATTTGACATTCCCCGAAGACTTTCAATCTTAACACCCAGAAGCAACTCCCCATCTGGATGCAGCGGCCAGGGATCCGCCTTTTGAATATATTCATCCCGGCTGACGCCCCAGACCGGAGCCGCCGAAGATTCAGAACCCACCCCACGCGTGCCCACGCCTAATCCCTTCCCAATACCTGCCCGATTGATGGGATACCGGCAGGACTCCACAAAGGCCCGAACCGCATCGCCCGACTCTGCCATACACAGCAAAATTCCGTGTACCCCACGCGCCAGGAGTTGCCGAAACTGCCACGCATTATACCGAATGATCTCCTCCGACGTCCCATCTACCGGCACCTCCACAATCACCGTCGGCGTGCGGTGCCCACTGTTGGTCGGTCCACCGTCCACCAGTCCCCGCAGATATTCATCCAGCCCCGCCATGTTGAAAGCCCCGTGCTCCATCCCCACATTGATATAATCCGCCCAGGTCTTGGCGTCCTCTTTTCCCTGCTCATAGGTCAACACATGCCCTGTGTGTCCACCCATATAATAAATGGGCTGGTCCTGCGACAACAGTTCAATCGCCCGGTTCACTCGATTGGCCATAGGATCTATCCTCAGTTAAAAATCTCCGAATTTACGCAGGAAAAACGCACTGCCCTAAAACTGATATTCGCGTTTTGGCGTTTTCTTCGCCTTTGTTGGCATAAGCTGAAGACCCCGCGTTGTATGCTGGGGACACGGCGTCTTCGGCTCGGTTCCTGGCATAAACACCTCGTAATACTTTTTGGGGCAATAAATAGACGCCACCTGATACGTATCGCGACATACTTCAATCCGAGGAACCGTTGGGGGCAATTCAAATTCTTCGACCGGCAACGTCTCGTGTGCCTTCTTCATAAATTTGGCCCACACAGGCAAAGCCACCGTAGCGCCCGACATGCGGGGGCCCAGAGACACTTTGGAATCAAAGCCAATCCAGACACCGGTAACAATTTGCGGGGTAAACCCGACAAACCACGTGTCGGCAAAATTCTGAGTCGTACCCGTCTTGCCCGCAGCCGGACGTCTGAAACCCTGATTGCGAGTCCCATAATAGGCAGTACCGGTCAGGGTCGCATGGTTTTCTCCTGCACGCATACTGACGACCGAACTCAACATACTCGTCGCCACAGCGGCCAGCTCTTCGCTCAACGCCACGTGTTCTTGCCCCTGGATATTTTCCTCCAACACATTGCCGTCCTTGTCTATCACCTTCAAAACCGCAATCGGGTCGACTCTGATCCCCCGGTTGGGCAGCACTCCATAGGCAGACACCAGTTCTATCAGCTTGACTTCGCTGGTCCCCATGCCAAGCGACAGATAAGCCCCAATTCGCGATTTAATTCCCATATCTTTGGCCACTCTGACAACAGACCGAGGCTTTACTTTTTGCACAAGTTGCGTGGTCACCACATTGCGCGAACCGGCCAGACCTTCTCGCATCGTCATCCAGCCCAGAAACCGTTTGTCGTAATTTTTAGGCTGCCAAAACGTCCCGTCTTCCATCCGAATCGACACTGCCGTGTCCGCCAGTTTCAAGGTTGGCGGGAAAGATCTTTTCAACGCCGCAATATACACAAACGGCTTAAACGCAGACCCCGGTTGCCGCAACGCCTGAACCGCCCGGTTAAACTTGCTCGTTTCAAAATTCCGCCCACCAACCATGGCCAGGATATGACCCGAATGCGGGTCCAGCGCCACAAGTGCGCCCTGGAGTGTGGTGGCGGCAATCGAGTCCTCACGCGTTTTCAAACCTGCCCAGAATGTGGAATCAGGCGGGTTTTTTTTCCAGTTTTTTTCCACCAGAATTTGAACTTCATCCAGGCGTTTCAACAAAATATCTTCCGCTGCACGCTGCAACCGGCTGTCCAGAGTCGTATACACAGACGCCCCATCATACAACACTTCCAACCCGTGCGTGCGTTCCAAATACTGCCGGATATACTCCGTAAAATACGGCCCTTCCCCGGTCTCTTCTCCGTGCTGTTTCAAGATAATCGGTCGCTGAAGAGCCGAACGATATTCTGCAGACGAGATCCTGCCAGCCCGCCGCATCGCCCGTAACACCACCCCGTCGCGCCGGTCCTTTGCCCGTTTCGGATATTTAATGGGCGAGTAATAATACGGTCCTTTCAACAATCCGACCAACAGCGCACATTCGTCAATGGTCAGCCCCTCCACATCTTTCCCAAAAAACCGCCGGGCAGCCGCCTGAATCCCCCAGGCACCATTTCCAAACAGCATCTGGTTAAAATACATCTCGATAATTTCTCGTTTGGTATAGGTGCGCTCTAAAAGAACCGCCGTCAATTGTTCCTGAATTTTCCGCTGCCAGGTCTGATCCTGTGTGAGAAAAATATTACGCGCAAGCTGCTGGGTAATCGTACTGGCCCCGTGCCCTTTCAAACTCCCAGTCACCCAGATATTTCGCAACACCACGCGAAAAATGTCGGGAAGACTCACCCCCCAGTGACGCCAAAAAAGCTGATCCTCGGTCGACACCAGCGCGTCCACGGCTGCCTGGGGAATGCGGTCAAAAGTAACCGGATCTCGCCGTTGCACCCAGAATTTTTTCAGTTCAACCCCGTCACGAGAATAAATGTTCGTCGTCTGGGCAGGATCCACCTGCTCCAACCGTTCGAATGACGGCAGACCCTTTTCATACTTATATACAACAGCCAGCGCAACCCCGGCATAAATCAGGGAAGAAAGGCAGCAGTAAAGTAAAATGCGAAAAATATAACGACGAATCATATCAACACCTGAAAGGAGATAGGAGATAGGAGACAGGATACAGGAGACAGGAGCCTCACCCGCCTGCCCTCCTGTATTCTGTCTCCTGTATTCTGTCTCCTGTATTCTTAACCCTAAGACAACACCGCCAGGCTTTCTTTCAATTTCTCCAGCGTGGTCTGATATTCCTCCTGGCGTTGTTTCTCATTTTCTACCACATCGGCCGGTGCGTTGTTCAAAAACCCTTCGTTGCTCAGTTTCTTTTCCAGTCCCACAAGCGCCTTCTCCAACCCCCCCATCTCTTTCTCCAACCGCTGGCGCTCCACATCCAGATCAATCAGGCCCTCCAGAGGCACATAAATCTCCAGATCGGACAACACCGCGCTTGCAGAGGCAGGTGGCCGACCCACATCCGCCCCGATCTGGAATCTATCCACCCGGGCAAGTCCACACACATAGGCCTGTGCGTCTGTCAAAACCTGCCGGGCCGTCTCAGAAGTCACCTTCACGGACAAATCGGCGCGTTTTCCAGGAGGGACCCGCATCGTGCCCCGGATATTTCGCACAGCACCCACCACATCCTGAATCAGGGCCATATCCTGCTCGGCGGCTTGGTCGAAAAACCGTTCATCCGCTTCGGGCCAATCGGCCACGATCAACGCCTCACCGCGGTGCGGAAAACGCTGCCAGAGTTCTTCCGAAATAAATGGAATCATCGGGTGCAGGAGCCGCAACACGCCTTCTATCACATAGACCAGGACATGTTGAACCGTATGTCTTGCATCTGCATCCTCCCCATTCAGTCTCACCTTGGCCATTTCCAAATACCAGTCGCAGTAGGCACTCCACACAAAATCATACAAAGTCCGGGCCGCTTCGTCAAACCGATAGACATCCAATGCCTCCGTTACCTGCCGAACCGTTTTGTGATACAAGCTCAAAATCCACCGGTCGGACAAATCCTCCACCCCCTCCGGTTGCAACAACAATGTCTCGTCGGTCACATCTCGATCTTCCAGGTGCATCTGCACAAACCGGGAAGCGTTCCAGATCTTATTGCAAAAATTCCGGCACATCTCCGTAATCGGCGAGCCCTGCAGCTGATTGTCCTTCACATCGGCATCAAACCGAATGTCCTGAGAACTCCCGCATTGATACAAAACGGACAACCGGGTGGCGTCGGCACCATACCGTTCGATCAACTCCCTTGGATCAATCCCCGTTCCCAACGACTTACTCATCCGTTTGCCGTCCCGCGTTTGCACCGTCGGATGAACAAGAACCGTTTGAAAGGGGATCTCATCCACAAACTCCAGAGCAGTCATAATCATCCGGATCACCCACAAATAGAGAATGCCCCGATCTGTAATCATCAAATCTGTGGGATGAAACATTCGCAAATCTTCGGTTTGATCCGGCCACCCGAGTGTTGCAAATGGCCAGAGCGCCGAAGAAAACCACGTGTCCAACACATCCGGATCTTGCTCCAGGTTGTCACTGCCACATGCAGTACAGGCTTCTGGTGTACTGGCCTGAACAATCAGCTCCTGACACTCCTGACAAGTCCACACCGGAATACGATGTCCCCACCAGATCTGCCGTGAAATACACCAATCCCGGATATTCTCTGTCCAATCGATCGAATATTCCCGAAATCGATTTGGCACATACTGAATATTGGCCTGTCGAAGCGTCGGCAATGTTTGCTCTGCCAGATCCTTCATCGCAACAAACCATTGCTCCATCGGCAATGGCTCAATCACCGTCCCGCACCGATCGTGGTGAGGCACCGCATGGGTATACGCTTCGATCTTCTCAACCAGGCCCTCGGCTTCGAGAGCCTCCACCACGGCCTTCCGACAATCATACCGGTCCAGGCCTGCAAATCGCCCTGCCGCTTCCGTCATCGCCCCTTCAAATCCGATCACCTGAATCTCTGGCAAGTCGTGTCGAAGCCCCAACTCATAGTCGTTTGGATCATGCGAAGGCGTCACCTTCACCGCCCCACTTCCCATCTCCGGATCGGCGTATTCGTCGCCCACAATGGGAATGGGTCGATCCATCAGGGGCAACATCACCTTTCCCCCAATTGCAGACTGCCAGCGCTCGTCTTGCGGGTGCACCGCCACGCCCGTATCGCCCAGCATCGTCTCGGGCCGGGTGGTTGCCACCACCACATCTGGACCGCCGTCCACACCCGGGTATTTCAGATGCCAGAGGTGACCATTCAATTCAGTTTCCTCCACCTCCAAATCCGAGATCACCGTGCCGCACTGTGGGCACCAGTTCACCATCCGCTTGCCCCGATAGATCCACCCCTTCTCATAAAATCGGACAAACGTTTCCAGCACTGCCCGAACATATCCTTCGTCCATTGTGTACCGTTCGCGAGACCAATCATAACTGCACCCCATATCTCGGAGCTGGCGTAAAATGGTATTGCCATACTTTTCCTTCCAGGCCCAGATTCGTTCCAGCATTTCCTCTCGACCAATATCGTGCCGGGTTTTCCCTTCTTCTTCGGCAAGCTGCTCCTCCACTTTCATCTGGGTCCCAATTCCTGCATGGTCAGTACCCGGCAAGCACAAAGTCCGGTGACCCTGCATACGCTTCCAGCGAATGATCACATCATGAATTGCATGCTGCAATGCATGCCCTATGTGCAATTCTCCTGTCACATTGGGAGGAGGAATGGTCACACAAAAGGTGGGCCCATCGGTGCGATATTCGGGCTTGAAATATCCCTTTTCTTCCCAAAATTCATACCATTTTTCTTCCACCGCTTTCGGATCGTATGTTTTTGCCAGCATTTCTTGTCCACTCATCTCGAATCCCACTCCTTCGCAGGTGACGTCATTAAACCGAATAGCTTCGCAATCCCTCGTAAATCGTCTGTGCCGATACTTTGATCACTGCCGTAGCCGGTACTGCCAATACCATCCCAACCGCCCCAAACAACTGACTTCCGACCAGGACGACAAAAATCACAATCAATGGATGTAGATTCACACTACGGGCAACAACGACCGGGGCGACAAATACATTGTCCAGAATCTGAACAATCAAAAAGACCACAATGACCGGAAGAATCACGCCCATACTCAGCGAAGAATATTGAATCGCCCCTGCAACCGCACCGGTGATAATCCCGATCAAAGGCCCCAAATAGGGAATCACATTGGATATACCCGCAATAATGCCAACCACCAGAAAATTATCCAGCCCAATGGTCCAGAGCCCCACCACCGAAAAGAGGGAAATCAAGAATACCGACATCACCATGCCCCGAATATAACCGCCCAGTTGGATATCAATCCGGTATAAGAGATTCAGCACCATTTCAAAATATCGGTTCGGGATCATTTCAATAAACGCCCGCTTGATGGTGCGCCCTTCGCCCAGAAAAAAGAAAAGTACCAATGGCACAATAATCAAAAACGTGGCCCCGGAAAGCACACTTCCCAGCAACTCCGGCGTTTCTTTCAGCATATCGGTTGCAAAAGACTGGGATTTCTCTTTCGCATATTCGGCCAGATCCACCTCTACTAAAAAGGGAAACGACTCTTCCAGCTCCGGTTGCAAGCTTGCAAGCTGCATGTTCACATGGTCGAGGTAGCCCGGAGAATAGCTGCCAAATCGATAAATAATCCCGGAAAGTTCAATCACGGCAACTTTGTCTGTTTCCGCTTCTG
>JAPUJS010000382.1 GCA_027296045.1 bacterium
GTTTGGCGACGTGATCTTCAAGCGCTACATCATCGAGTCTCTCCTGGAACAGGATGAGGACCGCCGCCGGGCCTCCGTCTTCAAAGCTATGCGTACCGTCGACAACTTCGTGGACCCCTACCCCAGAGACGGTGGCTGTGATGAAGGTCCCAGTTATTGGGGCCGAGCAGGTGCCTCTCTCTACGACTGCCTGGAACTGCTTCGCAGTGCTACCGGCGGAGAAATCGACGTCTACGCCGACCCCCTGGTTCAAAACATCGGGAAATTCATCTATCGCGTACAAATCCACGACCGCTACTTCATCAACTTCGCCGACGCCCCCGCCCAGGTCTCCCCTTCTCCCGCCCTGGTCTACGGCTACGGCAAGCGCATAAACGATCCCCAAATGATGGCCCTGGGCGCCTGGTCCGCCCTACGGCAGAACATCGCTGAAAACGGCCTCTTCGACAACTTGGGCCGCCAGCTTCCCGCCTTCTCCATCCTGAATGAACTCCTCCATGCCCCTGCCGATCCCCCGCTCCTTCGCGACACCTGGCTCCCCGATATCCAGGTCATGGTCGCCCGCGACACCGAAGGATCCTCCAAAGGCCTCTTTGTCGCCGCCAAGGGGGGCAACAACGACGAATCCCACAACCACAACGACATCGGCAACGTCGTCGTCTACATCCAGGGCAAACCCGTCCTGGTCGATGCCGGAGTCGAATCTTACACCGCCAAAACCTTCAGCAGCACAAGGTACGATATCTGGACCATGCAGTCCGCTTATCATACCCTGCCCACCATCAACGGCTTCCAGCAGTCCCCCGGCCCTCCATTCTGCGCTCGAAATGCCGCACACACCGCGGACGACCAAAAGGCCGAACTCACCCTGGACATCGCCCCGTCTTATCCCGAAGAAGCCGACATCAACACCTGGGTGCGCAGAATCACCCTCAACCGTGGCCAGGACATACGCATCACCGACACCTATGACCTGAAAGCCGTCACCGGCGACCTCATATTAAACCTGGTCACAGCCTGTGAGGTCGCCCTGGAAAGCCCAGGTCATCTTGCCCTCAAAGAGCGCGTACTCTCCGAAGACCGCACCTCCGGCACCGCTCACATCTACTACGACGCCGACAAACTGACAGCCTTCACCGAGGAAATTCCCATCCAGGATGCCCGGCTCAAACCGGTCTGGGGCGGTCAGCTTAACCGCATCCTCCTGACGGCAAATGATCCGTTGCCAAAGGACACCTGGACCTTGCGAATTACCCCATAAAAAAAGGGGATGAGCTTCCGAGTTCGTCCCCTTTTCCAATTCCTGTGTGTTCCTGCGGCCCTTCATTATTCCCTTTTACAGAGAACCCACCAAAACGGCTGTAACCGATTCTGCGACAACCGGAGGCTGGGTTTCAAAACTTGCAACGGCCCGATCCACCGAATTCAGGGTTCTGAAAATAGATGCCAGTTTGGTCACCATCAAAATGCTTTCAATCTTCTTTGTGACCCCGGTCAGGCGGATATCGCCATTGACCTGTTTGACGGAGGTCAATGCACCGACCATCACCCCCAGCATGGCGCTGCCGAACCATTTGACCTTCGAAAAATCCACCACCACCTTTGAAATCCCATCCAGCATCAAACGCTTGATATAATCGTGAAAGGGTGCCACTTCGGGGCCGCTCATCAGATTGCCGGAGAGGGTCAACACGGCAACATCGTCTCGAATTTCTTCTCTGATTTTCATCGTCCTATCCTTTCTGTGTAAAGACCGGGGTTGAATGCCCACTGAATTCAGTTTCTACACGTCCTCTATTGCAACCCGGATGCCAATTGTGTAAATTCAATGAAAAAAATATGTAATTGATTATTTATAAAATACTTATTAAAAAATATAACCAAAATTAAAACGCGATGAATTTCTGAATATGACAACATAGTTGTCAATAGAGTCCATAAGCGTCCAGAATATGGTCACTTAACCGACTCGTGTACCTTCGCCTGGTTCGAGTCGGTTTTTTAACACCTCACCGGATTTGCACTCTATCTGCGGCAAGAAATAGAAAAGCCGCCGATCTTCCATGATCTGCGAGATTTCTGAATCCATGTCGCTGTTTGGTCTATGTTGGCCGAAAACGCGGTAATCATCAAAAAAAGAGTCCGATTGTAGCAAAATCGAGTCGATCAAACCGGTTGTATTCCTCTCTTGCTTTTCCATCCTGGGAGCTTTATTTTAAGAGGTCCTAACAATCAAGGATATTGTACCGCAGAGCACGCGGAGAACGCAGAGAAAGACAAGGTATTTCTCGAGTTCTCAAAATGTCTCTGCGTGCTCTGCGGTTCATTTTGTGAGAGGCTCTAAGTGTCTTAAGGGCGGTTCATTTATTCCACATCCACATTTAAAACGATCGGGAATTCCGAATGGCAGATCAAGAAGCGTTTCTCCAGGAAATGCAGGAGGGGCTGTCGGAAGTTGTCAGACCCTATCAGCAAAGATTGAACCGGCGTCAGAGGATGGCCGATTTTGTGCGCCAGTGTATCCGGTGCGCCGGCCGAAACGATTTTTTTCAACTCGATGAGTTGCTCAAGTCCCGGACGGCCGAGGATGTGGCGAAAGAGGCCGGTCTGAAGGTCGGCAAAGACTTTCTGGACCAGTTGCGTTCCTATGCGGACAAACAGGTAGAGCGTTATCGCGTCGAGTTTATCGACGATTTGACTGCACGGGCAAAAGAGGCCGAGTTGCCAATGGAGATTAATTTCCCCCGGTTTTCCGTCTTGAAAGGCATTGACGGCGAAGTTGATATTGGCGAGCGAAAGACTGTGATCAATAAAAAAACCCTGAAGTCGATCGACCCGAGGCGGATTATTACGGCCCTTCGCAAGCTAAAGCAGCAGCTTTACGACCGTCCCTACGATCCGCAGGCATTTATCG
>JAPUJS010000383.1 GCA_027296045.1 bacterium
ATGTACAGCGCCATCCCCACAATCGTCACCACCCCAAGCACCACCGCTCGCACCGTCACCCGATCCTGACGAACGGCCGCCTGCGCTTCGGAAGCCTGTGTTTCTGCGGAGATACTCATTGGCCTGTTCCACCCTGAAATAAAGCGTCTGAATTGAGGCAGACCTTCCGGCTTCTACTTAATCCACCTGCAACGCCCGCCAGCGATCGTAAGCTACGTGCAGGTCTTCCGGCAGCGCGTCCCGCACATCCCCGGCAAGCTGCCACCGGTGTCTGGGATCCACTTCTTCGGGCTCGGCATCCGGCTGATACTTGCTCCAGTTCCCGGCCAGGGTCAACCGCTCCACATCCTTTTTGTAAATCCCCCGGTGCATCGTATAGCCGTGCCAAAAGCAAGTTTGCCCCGCTTTCAGCTCAATCACCTTTTGACCGGGCATCTCGCTTTCGCGGTCTCCCCGCAAAATCGCCTGTTCCTCGTCTGTGCGATACCGGCAATGGCTGCCCGGCACCAGCAATAAACACGAATCGTCCACCAGCGGCAGATGCCACTTCAGCCTTGTCATCGGCCGGTTCAAAATCTCCAGTTCGACCTCGGGAGACGCATCTCTCGGCAACTTCCCAAAATCCCGATGCCACCCAATGCCGCTGTCCTTGTGATAGGGATTGGTAAAAATCATCACCGAACCCAGCTGCAACTCGCTGCCGATAAACGGCTCTACATAGCCCATAACAGGGTCCGACATCAAATATTCTGCAAACACCGGCTCCTCAAACTCGGGCGCAAACAGCCCCCGGATAGCCCAGGGTTCGCCCGGATCGGTCCAGTGCGTATACACATCCACTTCCCCGGACCGCACCTTCTGTTTCACCCGCCTGGCCGCCGCCAAAAGACTGTCGAACATCTCCGGTTCAACGGCATCGTCCACAATAAAATAGCCCTGCGTCTTGTAAAGCTCTTGCTGCTCGTTGGTTGACATTGGCTGCTCCTTAATTGTTACTGGATCCCAGAACCCTGTCACTCCGCACCACGCCGCTACACGAAAACGGGTGGATAGGAGGTGGCCCGAAAAAGCTTCGCGCAAACCCCTCCCCCGGGTAGGTTGTAAGGAGCGGTTCGTGGCCCTTCATGCTCCGCCCTTGGTGATCTCGCTTACAATGGACGCATCTGGTCCACCACCGGCGTCTGCGGTGCTTCTTTGCTATACAGTGCCCGACCTCGCTCATAGGACACTTCGACCTTCCCATCCTTCACTTCCAATCGGGGCACATTGGACTGCCTGGCATCCCGGTCTGTCCCGCGCATCACGGCCAGTTGAGCATCCGTCATGTCCTCCACCAGATCCTTGCCCCATCGATTCCACGGATGCACCATCTCGCCGCCACTCCGGTGAAAACTGCGCGATGAATACTTGATCAAAATGCCCCGCCTGGGAATCGGATTTTCCCACGCCGTAGTGCCGTGCGTCATAGCCCCATCGGCAAAAAACACCACATCGCCCGCCTTCATCACCAACTGCTTCACCAATCCCATATGGTCATCGCAAGCCCGCACGCCCGGTGGCATCCCGTATTTGGCCTTGTGAGAGCCGGGCACGCAGGCAAATCCGCCCAGACCCGGCGGTACATCTCGCAACTGCCAGGTGATCGTCACCGCCTCTGAGTAACTCCGCCCATTCTGAAACTGATATCCCATCGGCGGATACATCGGTTCTCCGCCGTCGTGCAGAGCATGTCCGGACGTGCCCTGGACCGAACAAAATGCCGTGGGTCCGCTCATTCTTGCCCCGCTACCGCCCATCCAGGTCAGCCGATGCTGCACAGCCGGATAGGAAACCATCTTGCGAAACGGCTCACAATAGGGTTCAGGCAGTTCCAACAGACCGCCCAGCGTGGGCCGCCCCGTCCCTGCCAGAGTCTCGGAGCCCCGCGACAGCTCTTCGCCCACCACAATGCGATCTTCAAACTCGTCGATCGCTTCATTGGCCTTTTTCAACCATTCCTCGTCCATCACCCCTCTGAGCATCAAATAGCCATTCAGCTCCCAAAAATAAAATTCCTTCTCGTCAATATTGGAATTTGGATCCCGAATATAAACCGAAGGATGAAACACCTCTCGCGATTCCTCCAGCTTCACCGCCTCCCCGTCTGTCACAATCACCGGCGGAGGCGCAGAATAACTGTAATCCGGCTTATAAAGGGACGCACGCTGTTCGGGTGTGATTTCAGAATGCCACTCGGGAGAAGGATCTTCCTGGACTTTCGGCCCCGTGCCTGCAGACTGAATGGCGGCTCTCGCCACATACTCGTAACTCAACAATCGCTGTGATCCCTCACCCTGCCAGGGCCGTACCCCCTGCAAAGCCGTTCCAGCTACCAGAAATAAATCACCCGCCTTCAGCACCGGTTGAAACGTCAGCCCCATATCATCTTTGCCCGTGGCGATATCCTCAGGCGTCTCTACATTGACCTTATGGGTACACGGCACCATCACGAACCCGCCGTCCTTCTCATTCACGTCTGCCAGCACCCAGATCGCCCGCACAGCCTGGCAAAATCGACGGCCATTCTGGAAATAATAGGCCCGGGCCGGATTTCTCGGCTCGTTGCCGCCTATAAGCGGCGCCGTCACATCGCAGGTTTCATCACATAACAATTCGGGCTCCCGATCCAGTCGAAAGCCGTAGCCAATAACCTGATTGAGATACCACACCATTTGAGGGTGCACCAGCAAATCCCGAAACAGGTCTCGCTGCGACGCAGGCCACCCCAGCATCCCACGAGGTTTTCCACCTTCATCCAGCGCTCCATTCAGGGCCTTCACTTCGCCCTGGCTCAGCACCCCTGGGATGTGCAAATAGCCTGCTATATCGAAACAATAATTCTCTTCATTGCTCATCGACTCCCGGTCCATCTCTGACCTCCTGATTGGAAGATTCGGATTAATCGCACATTTCGACTATGGTAAGCCAACTTGTCGATCCATCCAAGATAAAAATGTGATAGAAATCACTTCGGGCTTCCCATCCCCGCCCAAGTCTGCGGTGATCAAATCATTCCCCTGCTCCTCGATCACGGTCTCAAAAACGCCCAGTTCCGATCGCACAGCGCTTCCAGCTTCTCCTCGTCCAGTTCCATCCCCAACCCGGGCCCCTTGGGCACCAAAAGGTGGCCATTCTCGTATTGGGCGCGGTTCACCACCACATC
>JAPUJS010000384.1 GCA_027296045.1 bacterium
CGTATATCACATAAGAACCGAATCCCATTTTCCAGAATCTCAACGCGATCTGGCGGACTTTCACCCCATAAGTCCCCCACAGGCATCGTCTCCAACCCTTCTCCTTGACGCCCACCCACATGGCTTCGTTCATAAATTCCCCGGGGCGAAAAAATTTCCTGTAACCCTTCCACCACCCACGCCTTGTGTCGCTCCATTCCCAGGGTATGAACCTGAACAACCAGAAAATCGCCGTATCGGTCCACTACCAAACCGGGTAAAAAATCGTTTTCGCTGTGCACAACCCGATACCCGGTCGTCTGGTCGAAGTCCAGGCTCTGGCTGCGAATCCCTTGGGCCCGGCGGATTCGATCTTGGATCAGACGCTTGTCAACCTCTTGATTCGCATCTCGTGTCAATACTCGGACTGGAATCGATGAGTGGGGATTGTAATATCCCCGTGCAACAAACCGCCCACCCGTGTCGACCACATCGACAATCTCTCCGGGAGCAGTCTCCTCGGGGTGGGAAGCGACAGCGACCCGAAAGACCCAGGGATGCCCCCGGAGCAACCAGCGTTCCCGTCCCCGTTTTAAGACAAGCTGCGGGTAATCCATCTAAAGAACCTCCCTGTAGAGCGCCAGGCATGCAGCCCCATCCAAAGCCCTGGGATTGGTCGGTGAACAATGATCCCCTGCTGCTTTTTCAGCCAACGGTTCCACGACCTCGGCGGTCAATCCCATTTCCGCAAGCGTCTTCGGCAATCCCAACCGTTCGTTTAAGCGTTCAAAATACTCGGGTAACTCGTTGCCACAGAAGCCCAAACGGCCGGCCATGGCTTTCATTTTTTCTGGACATGCATCAAAATTAAATCGCAACACAGCAGGCAGGAAAAGGGCATTCAGGGTCCCGTGATGCAATCCCCGCTCCGTGAATGCCCCCAGGGGATGGCTCAGACTGTGGACCGCTCCCAAACCTTTTTGAAACGCCAACCCGCCTTCTAAAGAACAGAGCACCATTTCGCTTCGCCCCTCCAGATCCCCACCATTTTCTGTGACGGAAAGAATATGGTTGCACCCTCGCACCAGACCATCCAGTGCAATCGCATCGGCCACCGGATTGAATCGGGTGCTGCAGAAGGCCTCCACACAATGAGAGATCGCGTCCATCCCGGTTCCGGCAGTCAACCCGGGTGGCAAACTCACCGTCAGTTCTGGATCGCAGACCGCCGCTTTGGGGATCAACAAAGGGCTCAAAAAACCCATTTTATCTCCAGAAGTCAGGGTCAGCAAAGCGGCCCTCCCCACCTCGCTGCCACTTCCGGCTGTTGTCGGCACGGCAAGCAAAGGCGGAAGCGGATTCTGAATCTTTGGCATTCCACCATGCAAGATTGCATATCGCTCCAGAGGTCCCTCATGCCCTACCAGAATCCCCACACACTTGGCCAGATCAATCGACGATCCCCCTCCGAGGGCGACCAGAGCGTCACAATCGTCCCTACGAAAGACTTCCAAACAAGAACGTGCCTGATCCTCGGTGGGGTTGGTCTCGACCCCGTCGTACACAACCGCCTCAATCCCCAATCGATCCACCCCACCCAGTTTCACCAGCCCGCGATCGGTCACCACAAGCGGACGCTGGCACCCCCAATCCGACAACAGGCCGGCAACATATTGCACGGCCCCCCGCTCCAGGTAAATATCTGTCAGATAAGACATAGTCGGCAAGGGTGTCATAGGTGCTCCAACACATCTGCAATCGGATCGGGCACCCAATCGGCAGAAACGCCCAGATCGCTGAGCATCACCTGGGCGGCATTGTACCCGGGAAGCCCGGTAATATTGCCGCCCGGATGGCAACAGGATCCACACAGATAAAGCCCCTCCAGGTATCCGCGATAGTGTCCGGCACCCGGAAAAGGCCGATCGTATCCGATCTGCCCGTGCGTGAAAGCCCCAATCAACAAATCCCCTTCCTGCATATTGGGAAAGGTGCGTTCCACATCCAGCGGGCTTCTTGCAAACCAATCGATCACAGCATCGTTCAGATTGGGCGCATATTCGCACCACACATCCAGCATCGCCTGTCCATGGATTTCCCGTTCCCGATCCCAGTTGGCCGCATTGCCGCCCAGATGATAGGGCAATTTTTCCCACATAAAAGCCGTATGACACCCCTCTGGTGCCTGGGAAGGATCAAATACCGTCGGACAGCTGCCCCACATCACCGTTGGCGGAATTCGCCCTTTTTCGTGATGGTCGACAATATCGAGATAGAAGTCAAAATGCTCCAACCCCAGGATCACCATCAAAGCCTTCTGAATGTCTGGAGTCGCCCGATACTGTGGGGCCGCCTTCAAATTCAGGTTCAGGGCAAAAAGCGGGGCAATCAAATTGAACCGAAACCCGGCGGCCTTTTTCCGCCACTCCCCCGGCAAATGGCTTTCAGAAATCAAGTCGAGAAAGGTCTGTTGGGGGTTCAAACCCGAGGCCACAAAGGACCGTGCCCCGATTCTTTCCCCCTCTACTGTTTCGATGCCCACCGCCCGACCGTTTTCTACCAGAATTTCACGGGGTGTTGTCTGAAGCTGGATCTCTCCACCGCTTTCCCGAACAGCACCTTCCAGTGCTCGAGCAAGCCGTGCCGATCCGCCGATACACATCTGTGCTTTTCCCGTGCTGGCCAACAGGGCCGCAATATGATGCCCAAACCCCGGACACCTCAGATCGACCTCTCGAAGTCCATTAAAAAAAAGCAATCCGGCCTGAATGACCGGATGCTCAAATTCTTGTTGTACAAACGCTAAAGGAGACAGCCGGCTTGTCTCCAAAAACAGCCGCCCTTCGGCAGAAACTTCCAGAATTGCCTGTCGACGCTCCTTCGGCAGGGGCGGTGACTGCGCTTCGGGAATTAAAATCTTCTCCACAATGGGCAGAAAATCGTCCCGCCATCTGCGCAGGGTTTCACCGTCCCTGGGGCTGAAACGGTCAAAAGAAGCCGCTGTCCTTTCAAAATCGGTCCACCATTCCAGTGCCTCTCCGCTTTTGAGCAGGAGCGCGACATTGAGTTCCGGTTCCAGATACACCGCCCCGTGTCGTTCCAATTCCAGATCCCGATACCAGGGCATCTGGTTCAGCGCCCGGTGAAAAAAGGAATGGGTGTTGTGCAAAAACCCCGGGTGCCGGACATCTTCCGTGGTCGTCAACCCCCCGCCTGCCACATCCCGACGTTCCAGACACAGCACGTTGAGGCCGGCTTTGCACAAATAGGCCTGCACCACCAAACTGTTGTGGCCCGCGCCCAGAATGATGCCGTCGTATTCCCTGTCGCCAGTCATTAAGGCCTACCAGTACCGTTCCACATGGATCTGTCCGGGTTCTCTCCGGCTATGCTCCTTAAATTTTTCTTCAAACAAAATCGCCATAACATCTTCACACATGTGCGGATTGCCGCAAACAAAAACATGGGTATCTTCGGGTGTGGGATGCCCCTTCCAGGTCTCATCCAGTGCCCCGTCGGTCCATAAATCCTGAACATATCCCGTATTTCCGCTCCAGGAAACATGCTCATTTGCAGGCCGGCTGATCTGTGGAATATAGGTAAAATTTGTGCACAAATCCTGCATCGTCTCCAATTCCGAACGGTATCCCAAATCCCAGGAGTGCCGTGCCCCGTGCAGCACCACAAAACGCCGTTCCACATGGTCACGCAAATACGTGCGCAACATGCTCATATAAGGCGCAAGGCCCGTACCTGTTGCCACCATCACCACATGGGTATCCGGAGGCACATCGGCCAGGGTGAACATCCCGGTCACCTTGGGACCCAGCCACACCCGATCGCCCACTTCCAGGGCGAACAGCCTGGGCGTGAGGGCACCGGAGCGCACCATGGTGATATAAAACTCCATGTATTCTCGAGCAACAGAGGAAGAGGCGATCGAATAGGCCCGTCGAATCAGACCGGCCACTGGCTCGTCATAGTCTTCTACACGATCTGAGAAAGCGTGTCTGGGGGCATCGCGGGGCAAGCCCAGAACCGCAAATTGTCCTGCTTCAAACCGGGACAGTTCCCACCCATCGGGTGCGACCCTCAGAATAATCAAATCCGGCGTCACTTCCAGTCGCTGGCTCACAATGGCATTCAATTCATCCTGCGGCAATACAACCTCCCTTTGTTTTTGTCAAACCGCAATGGGCCTCACAGCTCCCCCGAAAGCCCGGCTTTTCAGATCAAGTATTGACTTCAAAAGAACTCGTGTGATAGGTCACAGACTGACCCGGGTCCAGTTGGACCACATGGGTATTGGGCGACAAGAATTTCACCGCATCCGACAGCGCGTCAATATCGGCAGGCTGGCCCAGGGTTTCGCCATAATGACACGGGATGGCAATATCTGGCCGGATATAGCTGATGGCACGGGCGGCCTCCCGAATCCCCATGGTAAACATCCCTCCCACCGGCAACACCGCGATTTGGGGTCCATACATCTGACTGATCACCTGCATGTCGCCAAACAAGGCGGTGTCTGAAGTATCGTAGACCGTAATGCCGTTGTCAAAGGCCATCACAATCCCACACACCCCGCCATCGGGCCGGAAATAGTCATCTCCAGTCGGGGCACCCAGTGCCAGGCCCGGCGACATCGAAAGCGAATGAAACGCCTGGGTTGCCGTGATATCCACGCCGTCCAGGACAACGGTCCCGCCTGGATTAAAGGGCCTGGCATCTTCTCCCAAAGTCAAACCGTGTTTTTCGGCCACCAGGCACAATTCATAATTGCCAACAAACGTGGCGCCCGTCTTTTCACAGACCCTAAAAGAATCTCCAATATGATCATTGTGCCCGTGGGTGCCAATCACCACATCGGCCCGGTCTATATCGGCAACATTCAGACTGCACGTAGGATTCTCATCCAGCCAGGGATCCAGATAGACCACCTTTCCAGAATCCGGCTCCAGCTTGATCGAAGCGTGTCCGAGCAATGTAATTGTAATCGAAGACATCAGAAAATTCCTTTCTATTTCAATGGGGAAGTCAAACCTGGACATCCACACCGACAGTGGTTCCGATCTCCTGAATCTGCCGCCAGGTCTCATCGTCCACAAAAACCCCGTCCTGCTCTTTTTGGAGACACATACGGTTTTCCATCTCACCGGGCACCAGGATCTCATCAAAGCCAGGCATCAGCCGGGCTGTTTTCAGCCAGTCAATAAACGACGCCATCTCTTCCTTAAATGTATCCCGCCCACCCTGGAGGGCCTGAATGTATTGCACCACCCGAATCACCCCGTGAGAATCATGGCCCATTAAATTGGCCAGCATCAGGGAATGGGTGACCCGAACTGCCTCTTCAGCAGCCAGACCGGCCCCCTCAAAAATCGCCGCACAGGCCCCTTCCAACTTTGCCACATTAAAAATTGGCATACATCCTCCTGCATTCGACTTTTGAACCTGATTATGCCATCGGTTCTTTTCGATGGACAAGCTGAACTGCCAATCCCCAGGGATCGCGTAACATACACAAGGTATCGCCCGCATCGGTCTCAAACGGCTCCTGAACCACTGTTGCACTTGCCGCTACCAGCTTGTCTCGGGTCCCTTCCACATCCTCTGCATAATACGCAAAATGTAAGATCAAGGGATCTATCGCGCCATAGTCCGGGAGCTCTACATCCTGAGCATAAATTTCAAACATCGTCCCCCCATCCTCATCGGCCAGAAAAGTCATATAGGTCGGTGGCCCTCCCTTACGCACAACCCGCATACCCATATTCTGACAATACCAATCTGCGACTGCATTGGGGTCTTCAACTACAAAGGCGATATGTTCCACATTCATCTAACACTCCTTTGAGTAGTGTTTTCAGTCGGGCATTCCGACCAAATCTAAATCTTCTGCCAGATGGCACCGAACAAACTGTCCGGGCGCCACTTCCCTGAGTTCGGGCACTTCCTCTTTACACCGATCCTCCACATAGGGACATCGCGGATGAAAAGCGCACCCCGAAGGCGGACGAGCAGGATCGGCCACCTCTCCGCTTAGCGCAACCCGTTTCTTTTTCCGTTTGGGATCTGGCACCGGCACGGCCGACAGCAGGGCTTCGGTATACGGATGCCGGGGGGTTTCAAATAACTGGTCCACCCCTGCCAATTCAACAATTTTGCCCACATACATCACCGCAACCCGATCTGAAATATGCCGAACAACGCTCAGATCGTGTGCGACAAACAAATAGGTCAACCCCAGTTGTTCCTGAAGCTCCTGCAACAGATTCAACACCTGTGCCTGGACCGAAACATCCAGGGCCGAAACCGGTTCGTCTGCAACAATCATCTTGGGATACAAAGCCAGTGCCCGCGCAATGCCAATTCGCTGGCGCTGTCCCCCACTGAATGCATGGGGATATCGTCTCAGCATATGCGGTTTCAAGCCCACCTGAGTCAAAAGCGCTTGCACCCGCTCTTCTCGTTCCTTGCGGTCCGTCATCCCGTTCACCAACAGGGGTTCCCCAACAATATCCAGCAACGTCATTCTGGGATTCAGGGAAGCATAGGGGTCCTGAAAAATCATCTGCATGTGCTTGCGCAGGCCTTTCAGCGTCTTCGCAGAAGCCCCCGAAACATCTACCTCGTTGCCATTAACACGAAACCAGACATCGCCATCGGTGGGTGCAAGGGCGCGTAAAATGGTGCGCCCAACCGTTGTCTTTCCAGATCCACTTTCTCCCACCAGGCCCAAACATTCCCCTTCAAACAGCTCAAAACTGACGCCATCTACGGCTTTGACGTGTCCAACCACTTGATTGAAAAATCCCCTGGTAATGGGGAAATACTTCTTCAGATTCTGGACACGCAAAAGCGGTTTTGAAACGCTATTCATCGCCCTCCCCTTCCGGGTACAAAACACAGGCAACCTGATGCTCCCGACCCACTTCCCGAAAATCGGGCCGATCTCCCAAATCGCACGTCCCGCTTATCTTTTCCCGACACCTGGGATGAAAAGGACACCCGCTGAGGCGCTGAAACGGATCGGGTACGGTGCCTTCGATCGTCTGCAGCCGGGTCTTCCTGGCCCCCCCAAGCCCCGGAATAGATTCCATCAACGCCCGGGTATAGGGATGTTTTGGATGCGCAAATACTTCTTCCGTACTCGCGTGTTCTACCACCCGGCCCAAATACATCACGGCCACTTCATCGGCCATCTCTGCCACCACTCCCAGATCGTGGGTGATCAACATAATGGACATGCCAAATTCTTCCTGTAGATCCTGCATCATGTCCAGAATCTGCGCCTGGATGGTCACGTCCAATGCTGTGGTCGGCTCGTCGGCAATCAGCACAGAGGGCTGGCACGAAAGTGCCATGGCAATCATCACCCGCTGTCGCATGCCCCCACTCAGTTCGTGAGGATATTGCGAAAACCGTCGCGTGGCATCGGGAATGCCCACTCGTTCCAACATATGAATCGCATGGGCCCGAGCTTCGTCAACCCGCATGTCGGTATGCAATTCGAGGGCTTCTACAATCTGGAACCCCACGGTGTGCACCGGGCTCAAGGACGTCATTGGTTCTTGAAAAATCATCGCAATCTCTTTGCCACGAATCGCCCGAATCGCAGCCCCTTCTTCTTCAAAATCTGTCAATTTCACTTCGCCATCTTCACGGTGCAATACAATTTCTCCGGCCACAATCCGGCCCGGTGTGGACACCAGGCGAAGGGTCGAAAAAGCCGTTACACTTTTTCCGCATCCGCTTTCTCCCACAATCCCGATGGTCTTCCCTCGAGGAATCTCCAGATCTACTCCATCGACGGCACGTACGATCCCTTCGTCCAGGAAAAAGTGCGTTTTGAGACCGCGAATACTTAACACACTATCCACAACAGACCCTTTCGATTAGCCCAACGCTTCCCCTGCCCGACGCTTAAACTCAGCCGCCCCTACAGAAACCCATGGCCCGGCAGGACACAGCACACACCGAACACCTGCTTGCACATACCTTTCCACCGTATCGTTGGTCGCGAGGGTTCCTGCCGTGCGGCCTGCCCCGACAATCTTTGCCAGGGCACCATCAATGGTTTCCTGCACTTTTTCATTTCTCTGATCGTGAATCAGGCCCATCGAAGCGGCCAGATCCGAGGGCGCCACAAAAAACACATCGATGGGTTCCACCGACAGAATTTCGTCCAGGTTTTCCACAGCCACAATGTCTTCGATGAGCACAATCAGCAGAGTTTCATCGTTGGCCACCTTAAAATAATCTGACACGCCATAGCCCTGGCGGCTCGTAAACATTCCCCGTTTGCCAATGGGCGCAAACTTTCCACCTTCCACCACATTTTCTGCCTCTTTCCTGGTATTGACATGGGGCACGACAATGCCTTGTGCTCCCCGATCCAGGGTTCGATAAATCAGCGTCTGGTCGTTTCGGTTCACCCGTACAATAGACGTCATCCCCCAAATATCGCAGGCCCGGGTCAGATTTCCCAAATCCTCGGGAGACACCGCTCCGTGTTCGCCTTCCAACCAGACTGCATCAAATCCGGCCGGCCCGAATGCGTCAATATCATCTGCGTGTGTAAATCCGGTTGTTATGCAGGCTACCTCGCCGGCTGCCAGTTTTTGTTTCACTCGATTGGATCGAAGGGCCATGGTATTTGCTCCTTATGGAATGCCTGGTTCAATGGGAACTCACCGGGCGTAGGGATCGGCCGCATCTCTCAACCCGTCGCCCACAAAATTAAATGCCAGAACCGTAATGATGACAAACAGCACAGGCGTCAACAACCACGGCTGAAACGCCACCGCCTGCACATTCTGCGCCTCCTTCAACAGCACGCCCCAGCTTGTCACCGGCGGGCGAAGACCCAGCCCCAAAAAACTGAGCGATGTCTCGCCCAAAATCATGCCCGGCACGGCAAGGGTCAGGCTCACAATGATATGGCTCATAAAAGACGGCAACAGGTGACGGGTCATAATCCGCCACCGGCTTGCGCCCACAAGCAGGGCCGCTGTTGCAAAATCTTCTTCGCGAAGCGATAAAATCTTCCCGCGCACCTGTCGCGCAAGTCCCGTCCATCCGATAAACGACAGAACCACGGTAATACCCATATAAATCTGCAAGGGAGACCAGGAAGGCGGAAGAGCTGCCGCGAGCGCCATCCAGAGTGGGATGGAAGGAAAGGACCGCAAAATTTCAATCCCCCGCTGAATCAGATTGTCGATCCACCCGCCGTAATATCCCGAAATCACCCCGATCAACAAACCAAACACAAAGCTCAGTGCCACACCAACCAGACCAATGGTCAACGAAATGCGGGACCCATAGATGATTCTAGACAACAGATCCCGCCCCAAATGGTCGGTCCCCAACAGAAAAATCGTACCCCCTCCGTCCACGCCAAACAGGTGGAGATCGGTCTTAAAAAGGCCCCAGAACCGATAGGGTTCTCCCCGCACAAACAATCGAACCGGATATTTTCGAGACCGATCGTCCAAATAGAACTTACGCAACGTTTCCGGATGCCGCACCCCCCAAATACCATATACAAAAGGCCACAGGTGAATGCCTTCGTCCGACACCAGATGGAGGCGTTGGGGGGGCGCAAGAGCGTATTTCACCTGGCGATACTCCAGCGTATACGGCGCCAGAAATTCGCAAAACACAGCCACAATATACAGCCCGATAATCACCAGACCGGCCGTCATCGCCATCCGGTGTTTCCGGAACTTCCACCAGATCAACTGCCACTGAGAAGCCCCATAGACTTCTGCATCTTCCTCGTCCCCGACCCCCGTCACATCGGTTTGCAGCTCTTTTGCCAATACGTCGCTCGGTTCTGCCATCTTTTAGCGTTCTCCTTCTTCATAGCGAATTCTCGGGTCGAGCCACAACAGCAAAATATCTGAAATCAGCGTACCAATCAGCGTCAACAAACTCAACATCATCACGATACTACCCGCCAGATACATGTCTTGGTTCAGAAGTGCGCGAAGCAACAAAGGACCCGTAGTAGGAAGCCCCAGTACCACAGATACAATCGTGGCACCCGATACAATACTGGGCAACACCCATCCCACCGTACTCACCAAGGGATTCAACGCCACGCGAACCGGATAGCGCAACAGCAATTTCCAATATTCCACGCCCTTTGCACGGGCGGTCATCACATATTGTTTGTGCAACTCATCCAGCAAGTTCCCCCGCATCACCCGAATCAGACCCGCCGTCCCGGAAGTACCAATCACAATCACGGGAATCCACAGATGCCCCAGCAAATCCAAAAACTTCGCAAAGGACCAGGCCGCATTTTGAAACTCGGGGGAAAACAACCCTCCCGCACTGACGCCGAAGATCGAATATCCGATATACATAAAGACCAGTGCCAGAAGAAAGTTGGGGGTTGCCAGTCCAATGAACCCTACAAACGTAAACATATAATCCGGCAGCGAATACTGCTTCACGGCCGAATAAATCCCAATCGGGATCGAAATCGCCCAGGTCACCAGCAACGTCACAATGGAGATGACCGACGTGAGAAAAATGCGCTCCCCGATCAATTCGGTCACCGGACGGTTCCACTCCAGCGACATTCCCAGATCTCCCCGCAACATCCCCTTCATCCAGAGCATATACTGCACCAAAAACGGCTGATCTAAATTATACCGTGCCCGGAGCGCCGCTGCCTCCGCCTCATCAACCGTCTCGCCCGTCTCGCCGAGGGCCGCAATATAAGACGTCAAATAATCGCCCGGCGGCAACTGGATAATCGAAAACGAAATAAAAGAGATAATCACCATGGTCGGGATCATCCACAACAGCCGTTTGAGAATCAGACTCAGCAAAAAAAACCTCCTTCTACCTTCCCACTATTCTTCAATCGCATAACATTCTACCGCCGTATTGCCCGGAGCCCGAAATGCCCACCCGGACAGGGCCACTTCCGGCACATTTCGAAACGTATTTTTCACCAGATAGATGGCCGGCATATTTCCGATTACCCCGATCACCCAGAGGTTTTTTCGGTTCCATTCAATAATCTGCTTGAACAATCGGACCTGTTCTTTTTCGTCGATGGTTTTCTCAATTTCCCAGAACAACTCAATACAGCGCTGGATATCCGGCGGCGGCGTCTCCCCGCGTTTCCGGTCGGTGCGATACCACCGTGCATAATCCACCGCGTGGATAGACTCGTCGCTGTGTGGAACAAACCACCGTGGATCCAGCACCGGCATCTGTTCGTCGGATCCGCCCCACACTGCTGCGTCGTGGAGCAACCCTCTCTTCCGCTCATAAAAAAGCTGTCGGGCTTCTTCTTTCACTTGGGTCTCCACCCCCACCATCGTCCAGTAGCTTGCCACCAGTTCCAGCACCCGATTGTTCATCTGGGTTGTCTCCAGAAACAGCTTCAGAATCTCCCCATCCGGTCGCATCCGAATCCCGGTTTCCGGATCCCGCTTCAATCCCATCTCATCGAGCAACTGGTTGGCCAATTCGGGATCGTATTCAATATAGGCGCTTTCATATTCGGGCACATAATAATCGGAGGACGGAGGCGGTGAAATCTGCCGGGGCTGCCCAATACCAAAATATCCCACCTCGTTCAATTCTGCCCGATTGAGTGCGTGGGAAAGTGCAATCCGAAACCGGCGGTCGTGGATAATTTGCTTTAAAACCGGATCCTGGTGGTTCAGATTTAATGCCAGGCTCATCGTCCCTCCACTGCCGGAAGGCCAATGATAGACCCGATATCCCCCCCGGTCCTGGTTCTCCATAAACAGGGGATAGTTCTCAAACTGCAAATGGCGCCCCTGCATCCCCATTTCCCCGTTCATCGCCTTCAAATTAATCGTTTCCAGATTATAGATCTCAAACGTCATCCGGTCGATATAGGGCAACTGGTTGCCCTCCGGATCCACTTTCCAGTAATATGGATTTCGCTCCAACACGGCCGGCCTTGCAGGCGGCGGTGCCACGATAATCCAGGGCCACAGACGCGGAATATCTGGATTTCGCCAATCCCGGCGATCTTCAAAATACCGGTTCCAAACATCAAACCCCACCTCCTTGCCCATCGCCTCCACTTTTTCCAGACTTACATATTTGGGATGAAATTGCTTCATATAATGCGCCGGGTATCGCAGCATTTCGTACCCGCGCCCCGATGCCAGTTTTTTCAAAAACAAGCCGTTCGGTTCTTTAAACCGAAACCGCACCGTAGCATCATCCACCTTCTCCAGCCTCATTACCTCCCCACCCCGTTTAAAGTCCCGAGGGGTCACCGGCATCAGGTCCTTGTTCTGAAGCACATCTTCATACCAAAAAATCAGGTCGTTCACCGTAAATAGGTGTCCATCCGACCACCGCATGCCAGGCCGCAACCAGAAGGTAAACGTCCGCCCCCCATCGCTGATTTCCCAACGGGAAGCCACATTCGGAATGACCTTCCTGCCCATCGGATCCCACCGCACCAACCCTTCATAGGCAAATCGGGCTTCCACAATACCCACATCCCTGGGACCGGTTGCAAACCGCGTCCAGGTGCCGCCATAAGGCCCAATCTGATGCGGGGGAACGATCACCAGCGGATTTTCGGGCAATCGTTTCGTTACGACCGGCAAATCTCCGGTTTTCACCCTTTTCTCCAGCATCGGTGCTTCCTGAAAATTTCGACCGTTCTCGGCCGGCCACTCTGCCACCCGATGCACTTGCTTGGGAGTTCGCGGTGTTCTGTCGGGAACCAAAATGGGCCTGGTCTGCTTCCCGACCAGCCCTTCCAGGGGAACCTCATTGGGTGCTCGCACCAGACGCCCCATTACGGATTCAAATTCCGACGCTTGCCGGATGGCCTCGGGGTCTTTGGGCGTCAGATCCCAGGTCAAATACCCCAGTCCTTCGACCAGTAAAATCATGCCAACAAAAACGCCACCCAAAGCGGCGCCCAATCGCAAGCCAGATCGCCACAGAACCAACGCAGACTCCCCCACAATTATTCTTCAATCGCGTCACATTCGAGATCGTATTCAATATACGCGTTTTCATACGCCTCGGAGTAAAAAGCAGAAGTAGGAGGCGGTGCCATTTACCGGGGCGTGCCCACGCCAAAATAACCCACCTGGTTCAATCTTCTTTGGGCAACAAAAATAGGGCTTGATTCCCATTCGTGCAAACCCTAATCCTTATATTTCGGAGGTGCAGTCAAAATTTCTATACACAATCTTTCCGCACCCCTTATATTGAAACAGCCCACTTCTTTATTTACCCTTTGGGGAGGAATGATCCATGCTCAAAGCAGGCTTTATTGGTGCCGGAAACCGCAGTCAGGGGGCACACTACCCCAACGTACAGCGCCTGGAAGAAGACGTAGAAATGCTGGCCGTATGCGAACTGGATGAGGACCGTCTGGACCAGGTTGCAACAAAGTATGAGTTTCCACACACCTATACCGACCACCGCAAGATGCTCGACGAGGCCGATCCGGATATTGTCTACTGTGTGATGAACGAAAAATGGATCCTGCAACCCGCGCTGGATTGCCTGAATGCAGGCAAACATATGTTTATCGAAAAACCCCCCGGCAAAAACAGCGATGAAACCCAACAACTTCTGGACGCTGCAGTGGCAAACGACGTTTACTGCATGGTTGGCTTTCAGCGCCGACATACGGCCATCACCCGAGAAGCGATGCGTCTGGTAAACGATAAGGGACCTGTCTCCACTGTCGTGACAACGTTCAACAAGCAGATCCTGGGTGGAGACGGCAAAGAACTCACCACCACCCTTTGGAATGACATCGTTCACATCGTTGACCTGACGCGCTTCATGGCCGGCGGAGAGCCTGTTGAAGTCACCGCCTATCAGGACAAATTTTCGGGTGACAGCTACAACCATTACTCCGCTCTGGTCCGCTTTGATAACCATGTGACCGGCATCATCATGGGCAACCGCGCCTCCGGAGGGCGCGTCCTCCGGTCCGAATTACACGGCCCTGGCATTGGCTGCTATATGAAAATCCCCGCAGAACTCGAAATCCTGGAAGACAATCAGAGCAGGGTTTTAGGAGGATGGGAAATCGAGGGTGTGGACAAAGAAGACACGGCCAGTTACGAAGGCGCACTGGACATGCACCGGCATTTTATAGACTGCATTCACAATAAAAAAGTCCCAACCAGTGACCTGCGAGACGCCATCCACTCCATTCGTCTGGTGGACCAGATTGAAGCCACGGATTGGAGATCTTAACATGCCCCCCATCGTCGACAGCCACCTGCATATCTGGCCGGACGATACCGGGCAATACCCCCGGAAGGAAGTCCCCTATCCGGCATCGGTTGAATTGTTGTTGGAATACATGGCTGAAGGCGGTGTCGACCATTCCGTCTTTGTCATGTCCATGCACTACCAGTATGACAATCGTATCCTGGCCGATACATTAAAAGCCCACCCCGACAAGCTGGCCGGCGTGGGCGTGCTGAACCCTCGAGGGCAGGAGGCGGCAGACAACCTGGAAGCCCTGGTTGCAAAAACCGATATTCGAGGGATCAGAATCCGCGGCACCATCGAAACCGATGGCTTCTGCACACCCGAAACAGATCCGCTCTGGAAGAAAGCTGCCGAATTAAACGTCCCCATTT
>JAPUJS010000385.1 GCA_027296045.1 bacterium
ATCCCGTAAAAGGCGGCAAATTTCTCTTCTAATGCCTTCACAAATGTCCCGCTTTTCCCAAACAGATTCTGGCTTCGCACAGCCTGGAGCAACAAATCCTCTTCTTGTTTTCCATACGGAGTTCGTTCCGGAAACGGTTCGGTTCTCACCTTCGGTCCGCCGTCGATTGCCAATTTCTCTGCCATTGTATATCTCCTTTACCTAACCCCCCTGTCCCCCTTCCCTGAAGGGAAGAGGGGAACCTGCTTCCAGACACTGTGCCAGATAAGGGTTTCTCCCCTCCCTGTCTCGGGAGGGGCCGGGGGAGGGGTTATATCACAAACAACCTTAATTCATGCGCTATCGTCGCTTTCGTAAACGGCAACACCACCACCAATCGTGCTTCCTCGATGGTTGCCGCACCATCTTTTCGGTAGGGATTATGGGGCAATACCGGCCAGACCACCCGGGCGTTCGACGTTAAAAAAAGTCGCCACCCGTTGTGCTCGATACCGCCTCCGGGTCCTGGAACGGTCCAGGCAAATGGCGGCTCCCCAAGGGGAATCGCATCACCGGTTGTCGTTTGCAGCCTATCTCCCAGCTTCGGCATCAGCACTACATGGCCTTCCACGGGCATCCCCGTATTGGCCGTTGCCTCAAACACCAGACGCAACTCCTGATCTCCCTGGGGCTCCAGCGTCACCCGACACATTTCTTCCCCATAGGTCAACCCCAACCCCAGTACAGCTTCCGTGCCTTCGATGGTTGCCTTATCCGGCACGTGAATCAACCCCTCTCGAACGCCAAAGTCAGGATCTTCATCGCCCGGCAGATGCTTCAGCAAATCCGTATTTCCCACCGTAAACGTACTCCAGAGCGGTTGCAATTTCGTGTTCCCACCTCCCACAATCAATCCGACCTGATCGTGAAAAACGCTGACAAAATTCTGCCGATCCTGGCCCCACCGATTTTGCGGCGGGGCTCCAGCAAAGGCCGAAACCCCCAAAAACCAGGGCCGGTGTCGAACCATCTTTGCACGATCCCCCATCTCATAGACATGTCGCTCCTGTCCGGCAGCCGTTTCGACAACGGGTCCGCCATCTCCATAAAGCAACATCTGAGCAGCATAATCGGCATCAAATCGATCCGACGACTGCAGGTAAATCGCATGTTGCTGTAAAAGAAAACCACGCCCTTCGGCGGTATGGCAAAAACCCACATTCCCCAATCGCACCCCCTCGTGATAGGGATTTCGCCCATCAACGGTCTCCACCGAACTCCCATCCGGATAGGTGCATCCGGCATGATACTGTGCCGCCCGTTTCAATGCGTTCAGCACCTCCGCATCGCCCGACATTGCATAATAGACCCCCACCGCCTCTACATACACAAAATTGTAACTGACCACCGGCCCGTCGTGTTCGGCCCACCAGCCATATTCGGATTGTGCAGCCACAACCTCTCTCATAAAGGCTTGTGCCTGATCCTTCCAATCCGTTCGTCCAAAAACCTTAGCTGCACAAAAAAGCCCCATTGCATGATGCGCCGGAATATTGTGCACCCGACCCATCTCGGTCTTTGAAATCCCTTCATAGCCAAGCATCAACCCATCTTCCCATTGCCCTCGATCATGCTCTGACATCGCATCTCGAACCAGTTGAAACGTCCGAATCCACCGGCTATACGCCCAGGGCATATAAGTCTGTCCCCAGGTGGAGTGGTCCTTCTTTCGAAACGTAAACATGCCATCTTCATCCTGGGCATCTATCAGCGCGTATCCACCTCTTACAATCGCATCCAGCACTCTTTCGCTGCCGCGATGCGCACTGTCTGCGAAATGCCAGGCCGTCGCCAGTGCCAACAACACATTCTGGTCTGTGCTAATCCACGGCTCGGTCCCAAATTGTCCGTTCTCTTTTTGGGACGCCAAAATTTCCGGCACAGCTGTATCCAAAGATGTAAGAAGTTGGGGTTCGGGCTGCCAGTGTTGTGTCATGGATAGATCCTCTCACTCGGTATCCTGCCTCAACGACGGACTTTCAACCACGCCCGAATCGTAGCAGCATGGGGATAATCTGCATCCAGTTCAAGCACTTTTTGATAACATTGTTTAGCGCGTTCAATCTCATTTAAGTGTCCATAGGCCACCCCCATGCTGTAGTAGGCCTTCACCATACGAGGATGCCGGTCGATCACCCTCTGAAACGGACCAATTGCCTGCTCATATCGCTTCAACCCCAAATGGGCAAGCCCCAGGTTAAAACGCGCCTGGTCCAGATTGGCATCCAATGCTAGGGCTTTCTCCAGATGAGGAACGGCCACTTGAAACCTTCCTTGCCCCATCCAGGCATTGCCTAAATTGGCATATCCCTTGGCATAATCAGGCCGAAGCGTCACAGCAGTCTGAAGATACTGGACCGCCGTTTGGTACTGTCCAAGTTGGAGGTACGTATTGCCAATATTGGAATGGGCTTCGACAAATTGGGAGTTCGAACCCAAAGCCCGTTGATGATGCGACAAAGCATCCTCATACCGCCCCATCGCCTGATACGTCACCCCCAAATTGGTATGGGCCTCCGGCAGGTCAGGATCCAATGCCAGAGCTTGTTGAAGGGACCGAACAGCGCCGGCATAATCGCCAAGCGTATAATATACCTTCCCCATATTGGAATAGGTATCCGCCTGATCGGGCTTGATCTCAAGCGCCTTTTGAAAATGAGAAAGCGCTTCCCGGGACCGACCGACTGTCAAAGTCAGCCTGCCCACATTGCCCCAGTACCTCGGATTTTTTGGGCTGGCCTTGAGAGCCTGCTTCTGGGCCTCCAGGGCCTGCTCCAATCGCCCCTCAGACTCCCGAAGTCCTGCCAGTGTCTCCCAACCATATCCACGTGCTTCGCCAGACAGATAGCTTTGCGTAAGAAACACCTCAAATATGGCCTCCGCAGCAACCGGACTTGCATAGGGCCCTACCCAGAACAGACTGTGTAGAGACGACACACCACAAATTGCCCAACCAACCCG
>JAPUJS010000386.1 GCA_027296045.1 bacterium
TGTAATCGACCGGTCGCCCTCCTGCCCCCGAACCCAATCCCATCCTAAAAACC
Source organism: bacterium (assembly GCA_027296045.1). GTDB lineage: Bacteria > Latescibacterota > UBA2968 > UBA2968 > UBA2968 > JAPUJS01. The sequence goes on from JAPUJS010000386.1 coordinate 54, forward strand.
CCCGGTCAAATCGGTGGCCATCTCGTACCAGGTGCGGTGTGTCGCAAATCAGCATCGTCGTATACCCGGCCTGGGTCAACAGCTCGGCCAAAACCACCTCGTCTTCCGGCAACGGCGTCCACCCCCGAAACGGAAATGTCAACTTTCCCGTCATCATATCCGTCCGGGTTGGGATGGTTGGAAACGACGCCTGATAGGCTCGATCAAACAGCATGCACCGCCTGGAGAACGCATCCAGATTCGGCGTATTGATCCAGGAATTGCCGTGGCACCCCAGGTGATCGTACCGCAGCGTATCGGACATCATGACAATAATATTCATCGACAACTCCTTTCCGTTCGGACCTCAATAGGAAACGTTAAAAATCCTTTGTCTCCACCAGCTTCCAGCCCATGCCTCCGTCCTCTGACATCAACAGCGCCCGCCGTTTCCCTGGATGATCCGTCCGATAAAACCAGAACGTGGACCAGTAGTCATACGACAAAAACAGCCTGCTCTTTCGGTCAATGGTGAGCCGGTGGTAGAAAATACTGTATTCCGAAAACGGTGCTACCACCAGAACCCGGGGGTCTTCCCAGGGTTCTCCGGAGGGCTTGTGCTGATGGGTCAAATTTGCAAAACCGCTCTTCGGATGCGGATCGATCTCCGACCGCCACATGCGAAACGCGGTATGCAACGTCCCGTCCTGACCACACACCATTCCAATATACGTCTGCCGCAATCCTTCGCCCACATACTCGGTTTCCGTCACCCCGCCCCCGGCATCATTGGATTCCACCGACCGGGCATACGGAAACGGCTGCCCGTGGGTCCCGCCCAACACGTGCAAATACCCATCTCCATCCATCGTAATACAGGGTGCGTTGTGAACATCATTGGCCGGCGCACCGTAGCCCACCAGGGCCGGTTCTGTTAGCTTGCCGGTCTCCCGATCATACGTCGCCACATAGGCGGGCAGGCCCGGCACATCCGCTTCCGGATCGGTCGCCTCTCCCCAGGCCACATGCACCTTCGAACCCCGCGACACCACCGACCCCGGCGTTCCCGAATGCTGGGAAATCCCGATACACATCTGAGAAATCAAAATCGGATCTCCCAATTCAATGTGCCCATTCACCTTGCGCGGTAAAAACAATTCCAGATCGTTTTCCCGACGCCAGAAAAGCCCGGGATCTCTCCCTCTCGTTTGGGTATAGCGCAACACAGGCGGCGGTTCTGTCAACGTGTTATGCCCCGAGAAAATTTCAATATCAAACGTCCGAGAGGCATCTTCCCGTCCGGCAATCGGACAGGCGTCAAAGGTCTTACCCCCATCCCTGGAATACAACAAAACCGATTCGCGACCCAAAGTCGCCACCAGATACAGATCATTCTCGCCATCAAAGGCCAGCTTTGTAGACGGCATTCCAAACGATTTTCCCGCATATCCCCGCACCGCATCGCGCAAGTCCGTCCCCTCCCACCGCCCGTCCCGCAAGGTCGCAACCCCCGTTGCCGTTCGCACAAACGGTCGGTTTTCCAGGTCAAAATAGACCTGATTCTCAACCGGATAGTCGGGCACATATCCAAACTGCTCGTTTTCGTGTTCGTATGCCCGCAGCAGAATCGGAATATCCAGAGGACGCACAACCGGCGCTTCTCCGGCCTGCACGGTCAACGTAGCGTAGGTAGACACTCCAGAACCATCCACAGGCGTCGCCCGCACATGGCAAACCCGGGTTTCCCCATCATCCGGAATGGTATACTCCACAGTAATATCCACCGTTTCCTTTGCCCCTACCCTCACACGCTCGGCCGACAGTTGAGCGGGCCAGGCCACCGCCGGATATTCGATCCCAAGTTCAACCGTCACCTGCTGCTCTCCATTGTTCTGCACCTGGAAATGCAGTTCTCCCTCTGTTCCAGGATCTCCATACACCGTTTTACGATAGGGCGTTAACAGCCAGCGGTAGGGGTGGAACGGAAAAAACGACTTCGGTTCGGGGGTCCATAAAGACAGGTCCGGAAACACATCCTCTTTTTCCCAGCGGGTCACCCCATCTATTTGCACGGTTGCCTGTGCCTGTGGCAGATGCAATCGCCAGGGCGAAGTATCTCGATGCACGCCCTCTGCGTAGGTATAAGACGCCTTGCCACCTGTCTCTACAGGCAAGCTATGAATCTCTTCCCCATTGCCGTCAAAAACAGTCAGCGCCTTCACCCCATCGGGCAAGTCCGAAACTTCCAGATCGAATGCACCGAATCGTGGTAGAAAACAAATATCACCAGGACCGTCCGGGTTCAGCAACACAATCGGCTCTTCGTGTCGGGCATCTTTATGCCCCCGTGACGTCTCAATCAAATAGCTTCGACAATTGGTCCGAAACCCCCAGGCAATCTCTTCCCCATACCGATCTTGCGACACAGTGATGTTCAGCGCATAAATTCCTTTCCGGGCAACCTGTGTCGATATCTCCACCCTTCCGATATCTCCCAATCCACTTCCGGCAGCCTGTCCATCGTCCGAAATCCGTGCCTCTTCAATCACCCCCCGATCCGGCCCCACCAGAATCGCCCGCAACTCGGTATGCCGATTGTATACATGCCGGTCCCGTTTCATCACCGACACCGTCAACTCACCCGGCTCGGCCAAAAAATAAACACCGCCCACGCCACCCAAAATCGGCTCGATACCATATTCGAGCGCCATACCATACCTCCTCTAAACCACCAGGGGCTTTGTCAAATCCACATCTCCCAACACCGACTGCAGCACCTTCGGCACCATCTCTCCCGTCTTAGCATCCATGCTCCCACCCGGATGTCGTACCCGGCCGCTATCGATCAAGCCACGCAACCGAAAAATCTCCTTCCGAACAGCCACCCCGGGTTGCTGTTCGTACACAATCAGCGGTAAATATCGTTGATAGACTTCTGCCAGATCATCCCATCGTTCTTCTCGGGCCGCCTTCACCATGGCAATCAGCACCTCGGGAAACGCAAACCCCGTCATAAACCCGTGCGAACCCCGCTCCAGATCAAACCGTCCATACAGCGCACCCAACCCCGTCAAAATCGTAACCTCCCGCTCCATCCCATCCAATAACGCGGTAATCTTCGGCGGCGTCGGTGTCGCTTCTTCCTTAATGCAGGCAATCCCCGAAATCTCTGCAATCATCCGCAAAATCAAAGGCGTCGGCATATGCACCTGCGTCGAGACCGGGTGATCCTGCAACACCACCGGAATCGAGATCCCCTCCGCCACAGTCTGAATGGTTTCAAAGACCCGATCTGCATGGGGAACCGGTTCTCGAGACGGCGTAACCATCACCCCGCTTGCACCCAGGTTTTCGGCCATTCGACTCAACCCCAGTGTCGCCTCCGTCCCGCTGTGACTGGTGCCAACCACAACAGGAACCGCGCCGTCTACAGCAGCAATCGCCGACCGGATGAGGACTTCTCGTTCTGCATCCACCATCCGGTTCGCCTCTCCCAACACGCCCAAAATCGTAACGCCGTCCACCCCAATCTCTGCCATAAATCGCACCACCCGTTCAAACGACCTCAGGTCCACCTCGCCTTGATCGTCAAACGGCGTGACCAGAATAGGAAAGACGCCCTTCAATACAACATGCATAGGCCAACCCCTTTCTTATCTCTTCCTGAAATAAAGGCAGAGGAATGCGCACATTCCCCTGCCCTTTACACCCTCATACCTGCGTTTGATGAAACCGGGGCAACCATTCGGCATTGGCTTCCAAGCTTGCATCCAGAATTTCATGGGCCGCCTTTAACGACACCATCTGGGCATCCATCAGCAGTCCCTTCAACGCCGTTGCCCGATCGCCCGACAGGGCCGCATCGATCTGAACCTCTTGCTGGGCCGCCCGGGTAGAAAGTACCTGAGACACTGGCTGGGGCAAAGCGCCGACCTTTAGCCCCCGCGCACCGCCAGGCCCGATGTGCGTGGGCAATTCCACAAACGTCTCATCCGGAAGCCCGTCAATCACCCCGCCATTCGGCACATTCACCATATGCACTTCCGCGTCTTCCATCCCGAGCAATGCCGCAATGATTTCAACCACGCTTTCTCCCGACGGTTCGAGCAAACCGTCTATCGAACTCGAACCATCCGCCCACGACGCTCGTTCCTGCCTTCGCCCGGCAATCTGTTCTTCCGTCACATGCCGGGTCTCCAGCCCATAGTCCTGTCCACCCCGGGTTTCCGGCGTTAAAAAATAGGGGAAAAATTCCGCAATATGTGCCTCCGTCCCGGTGGGCCACATCCCAAA
>JAPUJS010000387.1 GCA_027296045.1 bacterium
ATAATATTTGCATTGATGCCCTGGATCTGCATCACAACAAAGGAAATTAAAATGCCCACCGGCAGAGTGAAAATGGCCACGAATGCGCTCCTGAAGTGGAGCAAAAAGACAATACAGACCAGGGCCACCACCACACTTTCCTCGATCAGCTTTTCCCCCAGGTTGTCGATTGCACGCTCGATAAGGGCCGACCGGTCATAAGCCGTCCGTACAACCACCCCTTCGGGCAAGCCAGGTTTGAGCGCCTCCAGTTTTTCCTTCACCCGATTGATCACGGATAAGGCGTTCTCCCCATACCGCATGATAACGATTCCCCCCACAATTTCACCTTTCCCATTCCACTCGGCCAATCCCCGTCGCAGTTCAGGCCCCAGCTGCACATTGGCAATATCTCGCACCCGAATCGGAGTTCCGTTGCTGCTTACGCCCACCGGGATGCTTCGAATATCGTCTAAGGACTCGATATAACCCAGCCCTCGAACCATAAACTCCTTCTCACCCATCTCAACCAGCCGCCCCCCCACATCGTTATTGCTCTGCTGGATGGCCATCCGGATTTTTTGTATGGAGATATTATATGCCAGAAGCTTGTTCGGATCTACCGTCACCTGGTACTGCTTCACAAATCCGCCAATACTGGCCACTTCCGATACCCCCTGTACACTGCTCAGCTCATACCGCAAATACCAGTCCTGAATCGACCGTAGTTCCGAAAGGTCGTTAGCACCCGTCGTATCCTCCAGCACGTATTCATACACCCAGCCCACTCCGGTCGCATCCGGGCCCAGCGAAGGGGTTACATTCTTGGGCAACCTTCCGGAAACAAAATTCAGATACTCCAGCACCCGGCTCCGTGCCCAGTACATATCTGTTCCATCTTCAAAAATCACGTATACAAACGACAGCCCAAAAAAGGAATACCCTCGAACTGTTTTTGCAAAAGGCACCGACAACATCGCTGTGGTCAGTGGATACGTCACCTGATCTTCTACCACCTGAGGCGCCTGTCCGGGATATTCCGTGAAGATAATGACCTGCACGTCAGACAGGTCCGGGATCGCATCCAGGGGGGTATTCCACATCGCGTAAACGCCCCAGCCAATGGCAAATAGCGTTCCAAGGATAATCAGAAATCGGTTGCGTAAACTCGCTTCAATAATCCGGTTCAGCATGGCATTTCTCCACTTCTGCGATCAGCTATCATTCAGGCGGGTGTCCTGTGAACGAGGCGCGTTCCTGTTCGGCTTCCGGATGCTGCTGATCGCCGGATGCTTCCTCCTGATCTCCAGAAGGCTTTTCAACCATCCCGGCCAGGGCCGCCTTCAGGTTACTCTCCGAATCAATCAGGAACTGGGCCGATATCACAATCTTTTCCCCGCCCTTCAAACCCTCAATCACCTCGTAGACCCCTTCCGCTTCGACGCCCAGAACCAATTCCCTGGGCAGGAAACGCCCATTGCCCATGTCCAGGATCACCACATTGCGTTCCCCGGAATGGATGACACTCTGGGTGGGAACCACTACCGCGTGTCGGGACACCACAGGCTTGATTTTCACATTGGCATACATCTCCGGTTTCAGAGCCAATTCAGGATTGGGGAAGGCCATTCGAACCTTCGCCGTCCGGGTCTTCGAATCCAGAAAGGGATAGATGAAGGTGACCTTACCCCGTCGCACCTTCCCGGGTGCGTAAGACAATTCTACTTCTGCTTCCTGCCCGACCTTGATCCAGGGAATCTCGTATTCATAGATATCTGCATAGATCCAGACCCGGTCCAGATCCGCAATCCTGTAAAGATGCTGTCCGGCTTTGATGTGCGACCCGTTGTAGACGGCCTTGTGAATCACAATCCCTTCCTGGGGCGAGTGCAGTGTCATGGTCCGCTTCACCTTCCGGGTCCGTTCCAACTCTGCAATCTGTTGCCCGGTGATATCCCAGTAAAACAGCCGCTGTTTGGAAGAATTGAGCAGATCTCTGGCCCCGGTAATAATTTCTTTCGACGCACTTTTTTCCAACCTCTGCACATACTCCAGCGCTGTGAGGTACTCTTCCTGGGCCGCCACCAGTTCGGGGCTGTAGATCTCAAGCAAAGGCTGTCCCTTTTTCACTTCCTGACCCGTATAATTCACAAACAGCTTTTCCACCCAGCCCATCACCTTGGTATTCACATCCGTGATCCGGGTCTCATCATAATCCACCCGCCCCACGGTGCGCACTGTCCGGCTCAAAGGCCTATGCTCTACAATCGCCGTCTTCACCCCGATGTTTTGCACCATAATCGGATCGATCTTCACACCCCCACCGGCCCCCATCACCTCGTCTTCGTAGACCGGAATCAGGTCCATTCCCATCGGCGACTGTCCGGGGGTTTCGGAGATGAAGTTGGGATCCATCGGGGCGCGCCAGTAAAGAATCTTCCGTTCGCCCGAACTTGTAGATCCACCATGTGCGTGCGCCTCTTCTTCGGCCCTGTCCTTCACAAAGTCCATGCCGCAAATCGGACAGCTTCCCGGCTTTTCCGACACCACGGTTGGATGCATCGGGCAGCGGTATGTGCCCGCCTCTGCCGTAGGCATTTCCTCTTCTCCGCCCAACCACACACCACCCGCAAATCCAACCGCCAGAATCAAAATCCCTACAACGATCTGTTTGACTTTCATACCATCGCCCCTCTGTCTGACCTCAGACTCCTTTAGAACAACCGTGTTCCGACCACCGCCTCTAATTCCGCCAGTTGCTTTTCGTGCGCCGTCACGTGCCGGTAATAGTCAATTTCAAAATTGAACAGCGTCACCTGATTGTTCAACAACGTCAGAAAATCGACTTTATCCACCTGATAACCCGCCATTGCCGACTTCAGGGACTGTTTCGCCTGTGGCAAAATTGCTGTTTGGAACAGCGCCGCCTCATCCCTGTGCTGCTCAATCTCCAGGTAAATCATCTGCACCTGAAACAGGATCTTTTGCCTGGCCGATTCGTGCTGAGCTTCGGCCATCCGGATATTTGCCCGGGCTTCCGAAATCTTCTGGCGCTGTTTCCGCCCCTGAAAAATCGGCAGATTGACGCCCGCACCAAACGACAGAAAATCGCTCCCTTTCACTGGATCTCCAGGCATAAACGCCCGCTGCCGATATCCCAGACTAAAGGTAAAATTCGGCCAGAGCTGTTTCTTTGCCACATCCTCGGTCGCCTGCCACTGCCGGATCGTCTGATCGACCGCCTTCAACAATGGCCGGTTTTTCAGGGCTACCTGCTGAACCGCCTCAGTGTTCATCTCAAACCGGGTCAGGTTCACCTCTCGGGGTGCACCGACTGGCGACTGAGGGGAACGGTTCAGGACCAGGTTTAACCGGGCCTCTGCCATTCGGCGCATCGTCTTCAACTTGATCAACCGGTCCATCAACCCCGACAGAGCTACCTGTGCCTTCAACACATCCTGCTGCAAGCCCCGTCCAACCGCATATTTTGTCTGGGCAATTCGAATCAGAGCCTTCAAGAGTGTTTGGTTATTCTCCGTTATCGCAATGGACCGGTCCAAAAACGCCAGGGTGAAATAGGCCTGCTTGACCCTATTAACGATGGCCCCCTCCCGGTCCAGGTACATCGATTCTGCTGAGGTAGATGCATGCCGTGCCGCTCGCTCCTTTGCAGACAGCGTGCCCGGAAACGGGAACTTCTGGCTCAACACCAGCTGATTTCCGCTCATTGGCGTGCTGTTATAATCAAAACTGCTCAACGGCAGATTGCTTGCTTCGAGTTTGAACATCGGGTCGTCCAGTGCGCCTGCCTGGGGCACCCGGGTCTCAAAAGCCTCCCAGCGGTGTTTCAACGTGCTCAGCTCCGGGTTGTTCGCCAGTGCTTCGTCAATCAACACCTGAAGATTCAATTCTTGAGCTTCGGTGGCCCCCCATCCCAGGGCAAGGGCCAACCCACACAAGCCGATTCGTTTAAAAAATGTCAACACGATTATTTTCCTCGCCCAAAACCCGTTTAAAAAAATAAAACAAGATGTGCCATCCCCTCAAATATCTCTCTACCTTCTAATATCCGTCATCATTTATACCAGTATCTAATACTCGTCCCGACGTAGAAGCAACGGTTGTGCCACAATGATACTGCCATCTTTAAATACTCATATACCACTGTTGAACAATGATATACAAATAGCATACCTCAAACTTAAACCAAAATAAAACCTCTGAAGTGAGACACATTTATCCCACCATGCAACAATCGATGTCTCACTTTTTCTAGACATATATGTCGCACGATGAAACGGTCTACGTTTTACAGAACAACACCCCGAAAAAGAAAAAGCCGCCCAAGCCTCTGGGCGGCAAACAATCTATAGAAAAATGTCTTCTTTATGCATTCATTGCGAGGGATTCTCTGCCCTTTGTTTTTTGAAATACCTCAGAAGAAATCCGGGGTGTCACATGCTTCAAAATGGTCTCCCGATCTTCT
>JAPUJS010000388.1 GCA_027296045.1 bacterium
GAAGGGATGGAAGATTGTGATTGATCCGGGACATGGGGGACGAGATCCGGGTGCAATCGTGCCCAACAGAGATGGTGTGGAACGGCCGGTATATGTGGTTGAAGACGAATATGTCTACGATATGTCCCTTCGGTTGTACCAAAAGTTGCGGTTACAAGGGGCCGATGTGACGTTGACGGTGATCAGCCCCAACCACCTGATCCGAGGTAGGGACAGAGATCCGGCGGCCATCACCTTTGTGCATCAGCAAAACGAAGTCTATAACAGTGAGAAGTTGAATCAGACACGAGACCAGTCCGTGCGTCCTGCATTGAAGAATATTGAACAGCGTGTTCTGATTGCCAATCGGTTTTTTAAAGGCGCTCGTCGGGGCAAGACGTTGTTTATTTCCGTCCATGCCGATAATAGCCCCAAGCGTCCCAAAGGGCCGTTGGTGATGTATTTGAATAAAGGTGGGAAAATTGATACACGGTCCAGGTCATTTGCCCAGGGGATGCAGCAGGCCCTGGATGAACCCTCTTTGTCGGCACAAATTTCAGGGCGTAACATGGCGGTGTTACGGGACAATCGGGCCTATGCTGAGATTTTAATTGAGATTCGAAATGTTCACGATAAAGGGGAGGCCTGGGCGTTGCGGTCGCATAAAATGCGGAAGAAGGATGTGGAGCGAATCTATAGGGGGATTATGGATTATGTGAAAAAGCGGTAAGGGAGGCCTTCCTCTTAACGTTGTAGCGCACGTAGATCGTATCCTACAATATCCCACTTCTCAGTGGGAAAGGCTATTGAGGAGAGGACCTGGGGCCAGAAAATTTCGCTTGAAATATCCAAAACTTAACTTGGGGCGCTTCATTAAGAAGCGCCCCTTTGCATATGGGGTCACAAAGGTCCAATGGACAATCGGTTATATCTGAGGAGGGGTGAATCGTTTGAGGCGCAGTGCGTTGAGGATGACGGAGACGGAGGAGAAGGCCATCGCTGCTGCGGCCAGCATAGGACCGCCCAGGGGATTGAGCAGGCCCAGCGCGGCAACGGGAATGAGGAGGGTATTGTAGGCGAAGGCCCAGAAGAGGTTTTGTCGGATGATGCGCATGGTCTGTCGGGCAAGCAGGAAGGCGGTTGGGATTCCCGACAGATCGCCGGACATCAGGGTGATGCCAGCGCTTTCGACGGCGATGTCGGTTCCGGTGCCGATGGCAATGCCCACATCTGCCCGGGCAAGGGCGGGGGCGTCGTTGATCCCGTCGCCGCCCAGGGCAACGGTTTTGTGTTCCGACTGAAGGGTTAGCACCTGATTGGCTTTGTCTTCTGGCATCACTTCGGACAGGACACGGTGGATGCCGACCTGGTCGGCAACAGCTTGTGCTGTTTGTGCGTTGTCCCCGGTTACGAGGGCGACTTCAAGGCCCTGGTTGTGGAGTGCAGAGACCATTTCTGTTGCATTGGACTTCAGGGTGTCGGCAACACCCAGCAGACCGGCGGGTTGGCCCTCGACGGCGATATACAGGACGGTTTTGCCTTCCTGGGCAAGTTGGTTCGCAACCGTTTCCTGTCCGTTTAGGGCAACAGTATGTTTTTCCATCCACTGCCGGTTGCCCAGCAAGAGGGATTGACTGCCGACAGTGGCGGTGATGCCTTCGCCCGGATGTGTCTGGAAATCGGTCACGGGTTGGAGCGGTACGTTTCGGTCGTTTGCAGACCGGATCACGGCTTCGGCAAGGGGGTGTTCGGATCGCTTTTCGGCGGAAGCGGCCAGGCTGAGCAGTTCAGTTTCGGTGAATCCGTTGCAGGGGATGATGTCGGTGACAGCAGGTGTTCCGGTGGTCAGGGTACCTGTTTTGTCCAAAATGATCGATTGAACCCGGGCGGCGGTTTCGAGGACCTCACCGCCTTTGATGAGGATGCCAAACTGAGCGCCCCGGCCGGTTCCGACCATAATAGCGGTGGGTGTGGCCAGGCCCATTGCGCAGGGGCAGGCGATGATGAGGACGGCGACCGTGTTGATCATGGCTGTGGCCAGATCCTGGGCAAAGATCCACCAGAGGAAAAATGTGAGCAGTGCGATGCCGCAAACGATGGGGACAAAAATGCCAGCGATGCGATCGGCCAGACGCTGGATGGGCGCTTTCGATCCCTGGGCCTGTCGGACCAGGTCTACAATGCGTGATAGCACGGTATTTGCGCCGACTTCGGTGGCCGTAAAGGTGAAGCTTCCGGTTTTGTTGAAGGTGCCACCGATCACCCGATCTCCAGTGCTTTTCTCAATGGGGATGCTTTCGCCGGTGACCATGGATTCGTCCACAGCGGACAGGCCGTCGTGAATGGTGCCATCAACGGGAATTTGTTCTCCCGGCCTGACGCGGAGGAGGTCACCAACCTGAACGTCTTCGATGGGCACATCGATTTCTTCGGCGTTTTGCACGCGTCGGGCCGTTCGGGGACGCAGGTCCAGGAGTTTGCGAACCGCATCGGACGTACGGCGTCGAGCACGGGTTTCAAGCAGTCGGCCCAGAAGGACAAGGGTGATGATCATTGCTGCTGTGTCGAAATAGAGGTTGGGATTTTGGAAGAGGCCGTGGGGCGCAAGGGCAATCACGGTGCTATAACTGTAGGCCGTGAGTGTGCCGACGGCAATCAGGGTGTTCATGTCGGCGGTTTTGTGTCGGGTGGCTGCCCAGGCACCTTTGAGGAAGCGCCAACCGCACCAGAATTGCACCGGGGTGGCAAGAAGAAAGAGAAGGATGGGAATGGTTCGAGGGTAAAAGTCCACACCCCAAATGGTGTGGGTCATGCCAATGCCCATCAGGAGGGCAGAAAGGATAGCAGCCGCGGTGAACCGGTATCGGAGGTTTCGATATTCCGCTATTTGTTCGGATGGTTCGCTGCCGGTCTGGTCGGTTGAGGCGTCTATTTCAGAGGCTTCATATCCGGCCTCTTGTACCGCAGACTCAAGAGCAGATGCGTCCAGACCGGTGTGCTGGATTGTGGCCTGGTGGGTGGCAAAATTCACACTCGCATTGTCGACGCCTGCAACATCGCTCAGGGCTTTTTCGACCCGGGAGACGCAGGCGGCACAACTCATGCCTTTGACGGCAAGCGTGGTTTCTAATGTATCGGTTTGGTTCATACGCTCAATATACTGTATTTCTCGGAGTCCGCAATTGCCTGGAGGCTAATTCGATTCCTCTTCCGGCGATTCTGTTTGTTCCAGGATTTCTTCCAGCACTTTGCGCTCTTCGATCGGGAGCTGGAGCAGGATGCGGGGATCCTTTGTTTCGCGATGGCGCACGGCGGCGTCTAAAAGGCGAAGGGGGAGCAGGAGCGCTTTGTGCTTACCGCCCAATTCTTGCCAGGTGTCCCGCCAGGTTTGGGCCTTGTCGAGCGACTGTGCATTCAGAATTGCGATAGCCCGCACGAGCCCCTGACCGAGCGCGTCTAGAGCGCTGTGTGTATGATAGTGTTCAATCAGGGTGCGGGTCAGGTCTGGATCGGATGGGCCGTTGAAGAGATCCCGAACGATCTCTCCGGTGCAATCCGCCACCTGTTTTTCAGAGGCGGAAAAACGGGAAAGCGCATCGTCCAGTGCTAAAATCCCTTCGTCCCGGCGGTTGAGTTTGAATAAGAGTTGGGTTGACTTGAAAAATGGATAGGGGTCCTCAGGAGTAATCTCCATGCTTCTATGAAAGGCTTTTTCAGCTTCTTCATGTCGTCCCATTTTGTCTAATACAATACCTTTATTGTTCCAGGTATATACATAATCAGGTTCAAGTTGAATGGCTTTATCGCAAGCCTTGAGCGCTTCTTCATATCGTCCCATTTTGTCTAATGCAACGCCTTTATTGTTCCAGGCAGATACATAATCAGGTTTAAGTTGAATGGCTTTATCGCAAGCCTTGA
>JAPUJS010000389.1 GCA_027296045.1 bacterium
ATCTTTTGCCTCCTGTAACGATTGGGGTTGAAATAACGATCGGTGTAACGATCGGTAGTGAACTTTGATAGGGTTTAGTAGGGTTTAGCGGTGGACAGTGATGCTCAAATGTTCACCTATTTTTATGTGGAGAATTTACCCTATATTCGTCTCAAAGTCAACCCCTCAGGAAGCGATTAAACCCTACTATTATAGGGTTTATACAAATAAAAGAGGGAGCTGATCTCTCAGCTCCCTCTTTTATTTTTTTTGGTAGCGGGGGAAGGATTTGAACCCTCGACCTTTGGGTTATGAGCCCAACGAGCTACCAGACTGCTCCACCCCGCGACCATAGGTATCCAAGGCGTCAAAATTAACCGGATTTGCCGCTTTTTGTCAAGCAATTTCTGCGCTTTGAAGTTCGGAATTCTGGTCGATTTCGCGCTTCTCGATTCGGACGGTCGTGATTCGTTGGCCCTCCACATTTTTGATCCGTATGGTTAAGTTGCGGAAGTCAAGGGATTCGTCCGGATTGGGCACATGGCCGAGTTGGTGATAAATGAATCCGCCCAGGGTTTCGTAGCCTTCCTGGGGGAGTTCCACATGGAGCAGTTCGTTCAGGTCTTCGATGTCGATGCGGGCGTCGGCAATCAGGACTTGATCCTCTTCGAGCCATTCAAAGAGGGGGACTTCTTCATCAAACTCGTCCTGGATTTCGCCAACAATTTCTTCCAGGATGTCTTCCATAGTCACCAGGCCCGAAGTGCCGCCATATTCCCCCACCACAATGGCGATGTGGATGCGACTGGTTTTGAATTCGGTCATCAACTCGTCCAGGGTTTTGTTTTCGGGCACAAAATAGGGCTCGCGCATGATGTTTTTGATGGTACAGGACTCGCCTTTGCTGAAGGGCTCAAGCAGGTCTTTGGCGTAGACAACGCCTTTGATGTTATCGATGCGTTCTTCGTAGATCGGAATGCGAGAATGACGGGATTCGAGGATGCTTTTGAGAACGTCGTCCAGCGAAGAAGAAAGCTCGGTACACACCATATCGATCCGCGGACTCATCACTTCTTTTACGGTGGTTTCGGCAAATCCAAAAATACCCTCGATCATTTCGCGCTCTTCTTCTTCGAGGGTGCCTTCCTGGACTTCGGATTCCACGATGTTGCGCAGTTCCTCCTCCTTCAGGGCTTTGCTTTCGTCTTCACTGACAAACAGGTGCTGGGCACGCTGGAGAAGCAAGGCTGGCAGGACCAGCAGGATGTAGAGGGGGTAGCAGATGACCGGAAGGCGAGGGAGGGGCCGGTCGGAGCCTTCTTCACGCCTGTAAGGGGGGGTGATGTTGCGAACCAACAGGGATAGGAGCACAAAGAGCACGACCCAGAGCCCCAAGCCCATCCAGGCCCACAGTCTGGAACCGGACCAGGGTGAAGGAACAGATTGAAGCAGGGTGACGGCACCCATGGCGATAGCTACGGTCTGGCCATAGGTGATCATCTCATCGACAAAGTCTCGAGAGCGATAGAAAGACAACAAAAGGCGTGCCCGAGGGACGCCCTCTTTTGCAAGACGTTCCAGGGTAGACCTGGAAAGCGCATTGCCGGTGGAGCTCAGACGGGTCAGCAGGGCGATGGCACAAAGTGAGATGATGGGGATGACGGGGATAGACCACTCAGGATCGTCCACGAGGTCTCACACTCCTTCCACAGTATATGTTGGGCGTTTTTTGCAATTTAGGAGAATTGGAAGTGTTCCAACCGCTCCAGATAGTGGTTTTCCTGGCCCCTCATCCGGGCATAACCGACATCGGTGTCATGCTCATAACCGAGTAAATGAAGGGTGCCATGGATGGCCAGGTGGGCAACTTCCAGTTGAAAAGGCCGGTTGGCATCGGCAGCTTGCGTCCGGGCTTTTTCAAGGGAAATATAAATTTCTCCAACCGGCTTCTCTTCTGGATGAACCGGGGCTCGTAAGTCAAACGACAGGACATCTGTGGGCGTATCTTTCTGGCGATAGTCCCGGTTGAGTTGCTGAATCTGTTGATTGTCCGTCAAAATACAGGTGATGGACCCGGTTTCCTGGTGGTCCAAAAGCATTTGTTCGAGGATGCCAGCAAGCGGGTCGAGGCTCAGGTCCGGGTGGGACGGGGGGGTGAACTCAATCACAGGCGCCCCTGGCCCTCACGCCTTCGTTCTCGTGTCTTTTGCTGCTCGGTCTGCCAGGGATAGGGCACCCGATGATGTCGGGAGGCCAGAAGAATGGGTAAAAAGGCCTCCTGAATATGGTTCAGGTCCCTTAAGGTCAGGTCACATTCGTCCAATTCACCGGCTGTGAACCGGCCTTTGACAATGGTCTGCACCATCCCTTTGATCTGATCTGGGTCGTTGGTGGCCAGGGTGCGTGTGGCCGACTCAACTGCATCTGCCAGATTGATGATGCCAGCTTCCTTGGTCTGGGGTTTGGGGCCTGGATACCGAAAATCTTCATCGCGCACAGCCTGCTTATCACCCCGTTCCAGGGCACGGTGTTTAAAGCTCGCAATTTCGGAGGTGCCGTGGTGTTGGGGGATCAGGTTGATGATGGTCCTCGGAAGCCCCTCTTCTCGGGCCAGTTCAATCCCTTCTTTGACATGGGAAATCAGAATCAGAGCACTCATTTTGGGTTGCAACTCGTCGTGCGGATTGATTCCCCGCTGGTTTTCGATAAAGTAGTGCGGGCGGATCATTTTGCCAATATCGTGATAATAGCATCCCACCCGGGAAAGCAGGGGGTCGGCACCGATGGCTTCGGCGCTTGCTTCACACAAACTGGCCATGTTCATGCTGTGACTATAGGTCCCCGGGGCACGAATGGCCAGGTTGCGAAGTAAGGGGCGGTTGAGGTCTGAAAGTTCGAGCAGGGTAATGGACGTAACGACGTTAAAGACGCTTTCAAAGATGGGAAGCAGGCCGATGGTTAAAATGCAAGAGGCACAGGCGGTAAAGACACCAAAGACCAGGTCGAGTTTCACTTGTTCGAAAAATTCGGATGCGTTGTAATATTGAAACTGGAGCACGTTGGTTGCAGCAATGGTCAGGGTATAGGTGACAACCAGGTAAACGATGGGGCGGTAGAAATCGCTGCGGTGGATCACGGTGCGGACGGAAAAGGCACCGATGACGCCTGTGATGAGAAAGACCAGCCCATATTGGAGACTGCCGAGCATGCTGGCGCAAATGGCGGAGCTGACCAGGGAGACCACCAGACCCACTTCTGCATCAAAGAGCACGGTGGTCAACATGGCCGATAGCGCAATGGGTACGAGAAACGGAGAGATCGCCGAATCGTCGACTGCGTAGTGCGCGATGACGGCAGGCATGAGGATGATCAAACTAAAAAGGACGCTGTTGGAGGTTCGTCGATAGACATCTGCTCGGGAAATGCTCAGATAGCTGAAAAAGATCGCAACAATGATTGCCGTGAGGATGGCCCGCGCACCGATTTCGATAATGCCAATGGACGGGTCTTCTCTGCGTCTCTGGTTGATCTGGTTGCGCAAGGAATTGAGCTTATCGATATGTTCGGAGGTGATTCTTTCATGCTCGTTGATGATGCGTTCGTTTTTCAGTACGGTGCCTTTAATTCGGGAAATGCTGGCAACGGCCGTATCCTGTCGCTTCTGCGTTTCTTCCACATTGTAGGAAAGATTGGGGGCAAGGTAGCCGACGACCAATTCAAATATGGTGCGGATTTCCTGGGCACTGCTTTCGGGCAGATGGAGGGTAATGGTTTCTTGTAAGGTGAGTGTTAACTCCTCCCGGTCCAGGATATCTTCCAAAGAAATGCGTTTTTCTTCTCTATCCTGAATGAGGGTTACGGTTGTATATCCCGCTTCGATCAAACTGGATTTTTCGCGGAGGATGCCCCGGGCGTATGCAGGTGTCAAAAATCCCAGGACCGTTACTTTCAAACTGTCGATGCCGGCCGGATCGTGGATTGCATGGGGAATGAGGGATCGCAGTGAGGATTCGGAGAGAGGGCCGATTTCGGAGTGGGCCTGCTTGAGGCTGAGCACCAATGAATCGGGAGGAACCGATTTGCTGCGTGTGACCAGGTCTTCGATAAAGCTGTGTAAGGCCAACTCTTTTTGTTCAAACAGATCGGTGTTCAAATCGATAACCGGAGCGATTTCTTTTCGAACCGTCTCTACTTCGTGGTTATATCCCGCTTCGTTTTTCGAAACGTAAAAAGTTTCGGGCGCAATGACTTCCTCTGGCGCAATGGTGCCTTCCCGGAAGGCGGAATATTCAAACCCCTGCTCGGTGGGGTAGAGCGCCGTCAGGATACAGACCAAGGCGAGCATCAAGCCCGTTTTCATGGTCCAATCGGCTGAAATCTGGGGCAAGCGTCTTTTGCGCTTTTTTTGCGCGCGGTCCTGTCTTCGTCTTTTGTCTGGAATCATCATGGCGAAGGAGTGTCGAAATCGGTGTCCTGCCTGGAACCCGCCTCTTGATCGTAGTGTTCGTAGGCTGTGATAATTTCTCGGACCAGCGGGTGGCGCACTACATCTTTCTCGGAAAAGGAGACAAAGCCAATGGCTTCGATGTGGGACAGGATGTGCTGAACGTGGACCAGCCCGGATGGTGTTCCGGCGGGCAAGTCGATCTGGGTGATATCTCCCGTGATGACCGTTTTGGAACGGTCCCCCAGACGGGTGAGAAACATTTTCATCTGGCTGATGGTCGTGTTCTGGGCCTCATCCAAAATGACAAAGGCATTGTTCAGGGTGCGTCCCCTCATAAAGGCCAGGGGGGCAATTTCGAGAGTGCGCATTTCCATCAGGTGACCAAGCTGGGCATCCGGCAACATGTCGCCCAGGGCGTCGTACAACGGGCGGAGATACGGGTCTACTTTGTCTTGAATATCACCCGGAAGATAACCCAGGCTTTCGCCTGCTTCAACGGCAGGTCGGGTCAGGATGATGCGTGTGACGGCTTTGCGCTTGAGAGCCGCTACCGCAGCGGCCACGGCCAAATAGGTTTTGCCGGTGCCTGCCGGTCCGATGCCAAAGACGATGTCATAATTTTCAATTGTCGAAGCATATTCTACCTGGGTTGCCGATCGAGGGCGGATCAGGGTTTTTTGTGTGGACAGTACGACCCTGGACATATCGGCCAGATCATTGGCATCGAAGGGAGGGGCCAGTTGATCCAGGGGAGCGAATTGATCTCCTCGACGGAGACAGGAAATCATCTCCTCAAGAAGCCCGGAAACGTGCTGAACTTTGTGGGGAGGACCGTTGACCTTGATCTGGTCGCCCCGGGCGGTGAGGCGAACCCCATAGCGGCTTTCCAGGGCAAGCAGATTTGCGTCATTATGGCCGTAGAGCGAGAGGGGATCAACGCCGGAGGTGGATACTTGGTGGGTCAGGACTTTTTCAGCCAATCGGTGTGTCACACTCCTTATGGAAGATAAAAAAACTCTCGTTCCCAAACGTACTTCAGGAACGAGAGTTATGGATTAATCGCAAAGTTGACTACTTGGTTCTTCCATATGTGTTGGTAAGTCAATCCCGGTGAAAAACCTGCTAGTTTGCAGGGACGTCGAATACCTGGGCAGGGAAGATCATGTTGGGATTTAAGATCTGTTTATTATTGGCTTGGAAGATTCGATTCCACTTGGTGATGTCGTTATAAACCCTCCCGGCAATCAGGGAGAGATTGTCGCCCCGCTGCACGAGATGCTGATTCAGGTCTACGCCAAACGGGACATTCAACACCCAGTTTGGATAAATCAGGTCGGGATCTTTAATCAAATTTTTGTTTTCGACATAGATCCGAGGCCAAAGGTAGGGATCTTTGTAGATTTCGTCCTTCTTAGCAATTTTCCACAGACTGTCGCCTCGAAGGACAGAGTAGTGACGAATCCGTTTGCGTGGCATCCTCGCTTTGACCTGCTCAATCAATTGGTCGATGCTGGCCAATTTTGATTTGGACTCGGGAAGGAGAGCCCGATTGTCGGCTCCCATTTCTTCGACCCGTTCGACAATCGTGTCAAATTCGTCCCGGGCTTCAAAGAGTGCATCGTCGGAAAGGCGAAGCAGGCTCATCAGGCGGGCTTCGTATCGGTCCAGCTCCTGGAGAAATTCATTGACACCCGCCTCGTTGGAGCCGATCAGGTCGTAGATTTCATTCTGAACAGTGGCAACTTCACTGTCCAGACCTTCGATTTGTTTGCTGAGTTCATCGGCAGCGGTCTGACATTCGGCCAGAACGCGTTTGGCATCGCCAATGCGCTTTTCCAGGCCTGCGGTTTCAAGCTTGTATCCTTCGTAGGTCATCTCGGTCTGCGCAAAGCCCGGTTGTGCAAATACCAGGAACGCCAGGGCCGAGCAGACGAGAATGAGTCCAAAACGCTTCATCCGGAAAACTCCTTATTGTTACTGGCCCAGGGCCTGTTTCACACTTACTCTTGTGTCGTTTAGATTGGTCAGTTGTTGTTTTTTTTGTGCCAACTGGCGTTCCAGTTCTGCTTTGCGTTGTTTGCAGGCATTCAGATCGGCCTCAGCGGCCTCGGCGGCTTTGCGGGTTTCTGTGAGCATCGCAAGCTGGTCCTTCGATGCCATTGCCGTACACCCTGAAAGGAGGGGTAACGACAA
>JAPUJS010000039.1 GCA_027296045.1 bacterium
TTCGGAAGGCGGTCGCCTCCATTCAGAAATTGCACGAAGAATTTCAGGCACAGGCCGAGTTCTTTGTGGTTTATATTAAAGAAGCTCATCCGGAAGATGAATGGCAGATGTCGGTTAATGAACGGCAGGGAGTTGTATTCAGACAGCCCAAAACTTATGAAGAACGTCAGAAGATTGCCAATTTGATGATCGAGAAGTTCAAGATGAAGGTACCCACGCTGATCGATAAGATGGACAACCATGTGGAGGTCTGTTATGCGGCCTGGCCCGAACGGTATTATTTGATCGGCAAGGATGGGAAAGTAGTGTATAAGGGGAAGCCCGGGCCCGGGGGGTTTCGGCCCAAAGAGTTTCGGAGCTACTTGAGCGAACGGTACAGGGTTCAATCGCAAGCGGGTGAGACCGAATAGGCTGAAAGCCCGTGTGAAATGAAGGGCAAGGCCCGAAAGGCTGTAATACCCATTTCAGATCAAAGTGTCGCGATAGATCAATTTTTCCTGCGAAGGGAAAATGGATCTATTTTAACAAATATTTAATAAATATGAATTTATATAAAAATTAATGCAGGCATTTTTCATTACTCTATGCGTGTATGACGCCATTTTGTGTTTTAATTGGTATAAGATTCGCTTCTTATAGCCTTTTTTATGTCGTTGACATCGATGCACTTCATTCACATCTTGGGTTCATGATTTCACACATTTGGAGGACCTGCTATGAAGGCGATTGAAATCAACCAGCATTTGAATGCGCAGTTTTCAGAGTTGAAGCCCGGTACGGTGGATCGGGTGATCTACGGCGATCCTGACCGGGAAGTCGAAGGCATTGCGGTGGCCTGGATGCCGTATCGGTGGGCGCTGGAACGGGCACGGGAACTGGGCGCTAACGTGCTGGTGACGCACGAGCCGACTTTTTACAGTCACCGGGATCTGGAGGGCGATATGGCCGATGAGCCGGCATCGAAAGATAAGCAGGCCTTTATCGATGACCTGGACATCACGGTGATCCGGTGTCACGATGTGTGGGATGCGCTGCCCGAGATCGGGATCCCGTTTGCGTGGGGGAATTTTCTGGAGTTGGGAGAGCCGGTCGGGGGCGAGCGGTATTATAATGTGTATGAGGTGGATCCTCAACCTGCTCGAGATTTTGCGCGCCACGTTGCAGGCCGGACCACAGAATTGGGGCAGCCTACAGTGGAATTCTACGGTGATCCGGACCGCGAAATTCGCACGGTGGGGCTGGGCACGGGGTGTATTAGCAGTCCGTTTAAGCTTTACGAACTGGGCGCAGATCTGGCCATTTCGGTGGATGATATTGTGCGGGCGTGGGTTGCGGGCGAGTGGTGTCAGGACGAGGGGCGGCCGCTGCTGGTTGTGAATCACTGTGTGACGGAAGAACCCGGCATGGTCACGCTGGCGCAATACCTGGAAGCGGTTTATCCCGATATTCCGATTTCTCATATCCCCCAGCAGTGTACGTATCAATCTATTACAGCCTGAGGTGCAAGTGGCTGGAGGCGTATGTCTGAATCTTCTGAAAATAAACCCAATGTGCTCTTGATTCTGGTGGACCAGCTGCGTTACGATGTGTTTTCGCATAGGGGCAATTCGGTGATCGAAACGCCCCATATCGACCGTCTGGAAGCTGGAATGTCAAGCAGGGGCGCCTGTCTTGTTTTTTGATTTGCAAGACGATCCACTGGAGAAGGTGAACCTTCTAGAAGGCGGAACATTGTTCGGAGAGGCCCAAAAAGCCCTGGAAGAGATGGGGCAGATCTTAAAGTCACAGTATTCACAGGAGGATGGCTGATGAGCGCTTTGCCCGATGGTTTGATCGCCGTTGTTAAGCGGGATTGTCCGACTTGCACACTGGTCGAGCCCGTGCTCCAGCAAATTGGGGGGCAGAATGGTTCTTTGACGGTTTATACACAGGATGACCCGAGCTTTCCCGAAGGGGTCGCCAATGTAATCGATGATACCAGCCTGGAACATTCCTATCGGTTTCAGATTGAGACGGTTCCGACTTTGCTCCGTGTTGAAAATGGTGGGGAGGTGGAGAGGGCCATTGGATGGCATCGCGGAGAGTGGGAGGCGCTGAGCGGTGTGAGTGGGCTTGGAGCGGACTTGCCGGAAACACGACCGGGATGCGGGTCCAAAAGCGTGGAGCCGGGGGTGGTCGAGGAACTGGCCGTCCGATTTGGGGGTGCTAAGTTGGCTGCCCGGCGAGTAGAGGTCGGATCTTTAGAAGATGAGGTGGAGGCTTGCTTTGAACGTGGGTGGACGGACGGGTTGCCCGTGGTGCCCCCGACCGAAGTGAGGGTTTTGCGGATGTTGAAAGGGACGAGCCGTGCGCCCGACGAAATTGTGGGGATTGTGCCGCCCAATTATAACGAATGCACCGTGGAAAAGGTGGCGATCAATGCGGTGATGGCCGGGTGCAAACCGGAGTATATGCCGGTGGTGCTGGCAGCGATTGAAGCCGTGTTGATGGAAGACTTTGGAATGCACGGACTGCTTGCGACCACATTTTTTGCAGGGCCGATGGTGGTGGTCAATGGTCCGATTGCCCGGGAAATCGGGATGAATGCGCGGGTGAATGTGCTGGGGCAGGGCAATCGGGCAAATGCGACCATTGGCCGAACGGTTCAACTGGTGATTCGTAATGTGGGAGGAGGGGTGCCGGGTGGGGTGGATCGGGCGATGCAGGGAAATCCGGGGAAGTATACGTTCTGTTTTGCGGAGCGGGAAGAGGATTCGCCGTGGGAGTCTCTGGCGGTCGAACGCGGGTTTGCTGAAGGGGTCTCTACCGTGTCTCTTTTTGCAGCCAGTGGGGTGACGCCCATTCAGGACCAGGCATCTCGGGAGCCCGAGGGGCTGTGCCGCTCTATTGCCGCCTGTCTCAAAGCCGTTGGGCATCCCAAGCATGCAAATAATCCGGGGCCTGTGTTGGTGATCTCTCCGGAGCACACCCGCCGGTTTGAGGACGCGGGGTGGTCGAAGGCGCAGTTCCGCGAGGTGCTGGATCGATATTTGGAGATTCCAGTGGAAGAATTGGTTTCAGGGGCAGGAGAGATCGCAGAGGGGATTTCGGAGAAACGGATGGAGGGGCAAAAGACGCTGCCCAAGTTCCGGCCCGGGACATTGCATGTTGTTCGGGCAGGAGGAGACGCAGGTCTGTTTTCATCGATTATTAGCGGTTGGGGAGGCAGTAAATCCGTTACGAGGGAGATTGTCAAATGAGCGAGACACGTGTGTTGCTGGATCCCACGTCGGAACAGAAACCGGCGCAGCGAGAACGGGTGGATCGGCCCGATTCGCTGGAGGGGTTGACGATTGGATTGTTGGATATTTCCAAAAATCGGGGCGATGTGTTTTTGGACCGGGTGGCATCCCATTTGGTCGACCGAGGGTTGACGGTAAAGCGCTATCGGAAGCCGACCTTTACCCGGCCTGCTCCTGTAGCGCTACAGCAGCAGATTTCCACAGAATGCGATGTGGTTGTGGAAGGCCTGGCCGACTGAGGGTCTTGCACAACGTGCAGTGTGCACGATACGACCAATTTGGAAGTGCGAGGCATTCCGACCACATTTGTTGCTTCAGAGCCGTTTCGAGAGGCCGCCGAAGCCCAGGCGACCGCTTTGGGATTCGACGCATCCCGGGTCTTTGTTGGACATCCGATTCAGGATCGGACGGATGAAGAAATGCAGGCGCTTGCGGACGGGGCTTTGGAAGCAATTCTGAAGTCCATTTCGGCCTGAGATTGGACACACTTGAAATAGAAGCGAAAGGCGATCTTTGGAAGGTCGCCTTTTTTATTAGAGGGGAGGTGTGTGCATGCGGTGCCCCTGGCCCATAAAAAAGAAAATGTCCAGGAGAAAGGAAACCAGAACGCCCAGTGTGTAGCCCATCAGGGCGCCAAAGATAAAGACGCGCGACCGGTTGAAAAGCTCAATGCCGCCGATCCTGAGCACAATCATTTTGAGCAGCCAGGCCAGGAATACCGAGAAGAAGGATGCGCGGGTGGGAAATTGAAGTGAAACGGTGAACCCCACCGGGTGCAGGGGC
Source organism: bacterium (assembly GCA_027296045.1). GTDB lineage: Bacteria > Latescibacterota > UBA2968 > UBA2968 > UBA2968 > JAPUJS01. Next base: position 4,065 of record JAPUJS010000039.1, read on the forward strand.
CACCCGGGAAACCGCTGATTCAGAAAAATCAACAGCAAGGTCATTGCCGCTCCGAAGGTCCCGAAGCCCAGGTCCCACCATTGCCGTTCCGCCTCTGGTCGCCCCTTGATGTCCGAGACTGTATAATTGAAGAAGTGCCGGTTTCCCCGCGTATAACTGTAGTCTCCGAAATTCTCGGCCCCCGGCCCATAATAACCCAGGATGAGGGTGGTTATGACAAAGGCCAGGATTGAAAAGATTCCGCCGAGAAGGATCGCCCCACCCAGCCGACGCCTGTGGGGGGCGGTGTGGTCTCCGGCCCTGGAGGCATTGGCCGCACCCGGCATGGCGAACCCCTTTGCGTTGCCGTAGAGTGTGCCCATCTGGTTCAGAGCAGCGATAGTCGTATCGTCCATATTCCAGATGCCGATCAGCCCCTTGACCGGGCCGGTGGACCCCGAGCCCCGCAGGGAAACCAGTCCGCTGAGGGCAACGATCTTGGCCATCCCCAGGTAGAGGATCAGGGTGAAAAACATAAAGGTGACGGCTACTCCCGGGTTCATCCGGGTTTTGCAGAGCCAGAAGAAGATAAAGAGGCTGGCAAGGATAAACCCGAAAATGGATGTCCGGTAGGAAAGAAGCTCGTCCGAGTCGTCCACCTCCGGGGCTTTTCCGACCGCTTTGCGCCAGACATCCCGGATGTGCCCGCGTGCGATCCAGAGGCTCCACATTACAAAGACCAGCAGGCCGTAATTGTTCTGGGAGATCACGCCCGAGCCGTAGCTTCTTGGTCCAAACCCGATCCGGGTCGAGACGCCGTCCTGCACCATCCCCAGGATGTGGAACAACCACATCGACAGCAGGATCTCCAGGGTGGTGAAATAGGCGAAACAAATCACGTAGAAATCGAACTGGAGGAAGAAGGGCATAAACCCCCGCCCGATGGGAAGCAGGATTCTGGTGTTGAGAAATGCGAATGTGGGAAGCCCCGGATAGAAATGGCCCGCCGTATTCCACAAGAGCATGACCGCCGGGATTGCAAACCCGATCCAGAAGAGCCGCTGGCCAAAAAATTGGGGCAGCTTCCGGCCGGGTTCGGGTTCCTGTACCAGCATCAACGAGAGTTCTACAAAGGGGAATGCCAGGCGCTCGTTTTCCGACCACTGTTTTCTCAAAATGACCGAGAGGCAGAAACAGGCCAGCATGATGGCCACGAGCAGGCTGAACCACCAGAAAAGCGGGCCAATCCAGATCTCCCAGGGCAGGGGCACCCCGGGGGAAAGCCCACGGTAGAACATCCCGACCCCGTCTCCAGTATTGCTGGGAAATAACCACCGCTGCAGGTTGGGTAGTGTGTAGGTGGGCCATTCGTTTTCGGGCGAGGCGTAGTAATCGGGGGCCGAGATCACTGCCACGAACCGCTGGGCCAGGGTGGGGACCGTGGTGCCCAGAAACCCGATGGCGAGCACCGCAGCCAGATCCTGCCGGGTCAGAACGAGGTTTGGAAACCGCCCCCGGACGAGGGGATTGTAGAGGTATCCCAGGAGCAGCAACCCCACCAGCAGGGCGAAGGGCATCTGGCTGTGCGTGAACGAGGAGGAATGGATCAGATAGCGGGAGATCGGATCGAATCCGTTGATGCAGGATGTGAGCAGGACACCCAGGACAATGACGCCCAGGCGCACCGGCGATTGTCCGGTTTCTGGCCTCTGCAAGCGGTGTGCTCTGGTGTGTGAAGGATTATTCATATCGCTTATAAAAGATGGCCCCCAGTCGTATTTGAGACTGAGGACCAAACGGTACCCGATAAGCTCAAGCTATTCCTGGTGAAGCGTAGGCGATCGTCTCGGAGCGGAGAACTCTTGCTCTGTTAGAGGGATGACCTGCTTCTGGTAGACCTGTACCCGATAGGAGCCATTGTCCGGCACGAACATCAGCCCATCTCCGTTGACGACCACCGATTTCGGGCGCCGAAAGTATTTCTGTGGCTCAAGATTCGCCATATCCCTCAGACGATTTGGGCCGGCGTTTGTCATCATGTATGCAATCGCGACCTTTGACAGCCCTGCGTCTCCCAGGAATTTCTGTACGTACCTCGGCTCGGAATTGAACAGTTGCACGCGGTCATTTCCCCAATCGGCAACGTAAATATCGCCATCGGTGTCTACGGCCACGTCGGTGGGTCTGTTCAGCTCGCCGTCTTCGCTGCCCGACTTGCCAAACGCGAAGATAAACTCTCCTTCGGCAGTGAACTTCTGCACCCTGTCGTTTCGCCAGTCTGCGACGTACACGTCTCCCAGGTCATCCACAGTGATCCCCCAGGGCATATTGAATTCGCCTTCGCCATCGCCGTAGCTGCCCCATTTCGAGATAAATTCGCCGTCCTTGCTAAACTTCTGGATTCTATGATTCAGACTGTCGGAAACATAGATATTCTCTCCGGCGTCAAAGGCGATGCCCGCCGGGCCATTCAGTTGTCCATCTCCGTCGCCATGTTCTCCCCATTTGCCGAGGGACTCGCCGTCTTTGTCGAATGATAAGATACAATGCTTGGCCTCATCAGAGATGTAGAGATTCTCCTCGCTGTCGGCAATAATTGCAACTGCCCACGTAAGTCCACTGCCGACGGTGCCCAGGTCTTTGTCATCTATATGGTACTTTCTAATCATCGATGCGTCTCTATTCCGACACAATATGTAGAGACGGCCTTCCTTGCCGAGCGCAATATCGATCGGAAAGTTCGTCAGCCGCCTCATCCCTAAAGTCTTGGAAAACGGAAACCCTGCCCGTAGCAGTCCATATGGTCTGTCCATCATTCACCTCTCCTTCTGAAACGTGAGGAACATCATTTTCATGTTTCGCGTTTCACGCTATCAAACGGCCTCTTTAAAAGGACGGATCTGTTCGAATGTGCCATCTACAATCGGGGTGGCGTCCATTCCCATCCACTGCTCCAGGAGTGTTGCGTATATGCCGCGGAAGTCGATTGTATGCTCCAGGTCTTCGCCGTTGGCCCATCGAGAAGGGTCAAGGGATGGGTATTCTGAGTATAGCCCTCCATTCACACCATCGCCAATGATGAAGGCGCCCCCGCCTGTGCCGTGGTCGGTGCCGCTGGCATTGTCCTTCATTCGTCGTCCGAACTCTGTGAAGACGAGCATCATCACCTCTTCCGAGGCGTTGTGGTTTCGCAAATCCTGGAAGAAATCGCGAATCGCTTCCGTTAGCTCTGTGAGCAGCTTGGGATGTGACGGCATTTCATTTGCGTGGTGGTCATAGCCACCGTGCTGCGTGTAAAAGACCCTTGTTCCGAGGCCGGCAAGGTGAACCCGCGCGACATTCCTCAGGCCCTTCGCGATCGGGTTGCTGCCGTACTCCACCTCAGACTGATACATTGCCGGGGCCTTCTTCAACTCATCGGAGCCTTTGATGACATCCAGGCCCGTTTGCGAAAGGTAGTCCATCACCACACCGGTGCCAATAGCAGGTTCGTACATGGCCTTGAATATCTCAAGAGCCTGCATTCGTTGCGAGTCTTCCTCGATGCTGGTCAGCAGTCCGTAGTTGTCAAGGTCGTCAATAGATGTCACAGGAACGCCGGAAAGGGCCAGGGCTCTGGAGAGTCCTTTTCCAAAGTTGATGCCCGTCAAGACGTTCTCTCCTTGCGGATCCAGTTCCCGAATCACTCTGCCCAGCCAGCCCTCTGTGCCGATGGCCACAGGTTCGCAGGTGTGCCAGACATCCATGGCCCGGAAATGAGACCGGCTCGAGTTGGGATAGCCGATGCCCTGCACAATGGCGACTTCACCCTGATCGAACATCTCCTTCAGGGGCGCTGTATTTGGGTGCCAGCCCAATGTGTCGTCCATAGGCAGGACTTCATCCTCCCGGATCCCTACAATGGGCCGGCAATCGTGGTATATGCCGTTGGTATAGGGAACAATTGTGTTCATGAAGTCGTTGCCGCCCTTAAGCTCAACAACGACCAGGATAGGGTCTTTGCCATTAGTAGCCATTTAATTCCTCCTTTTCAGAGCTCTAGGCAAACTGATACTCTCTTGAAGCGACAATGAGCTGTAGCATACGCACCACTCGATCTGTGCTCTCC
>JAPUJS010000390.1 GCA_027296045.1 bacterium
AAGATCAAAGACCTGACGTTGTTGTCAGATATTTTCCCGACGGGCTATCATGGGGCCGTGTCGGCCGGTGTTGGGCCAGGCACCATTGTGTATGTTGCCGGGGCCGGTCCAGTTGGTTTGGCTTGTGCAGCATCTTGCCAACTGCTTGGCGCCGCGGTGGTCATTGTTGGCGATCTGATCCCTGAACGATTAGCGCAAGCGCGCAGTTTTGGCTGTGAGACCATTGATCTACGTAAAGATGCTACGCTGGCGGAGCAAATCGAACAGATTGTTGGTGAGCCAGAAGTAGATGCTGCGGTTGATTGTGTTGGCTTTGAAGCGCGTGGGCATGGTAGTGATGCAGGCGTGGAACACCCGGCCACAGTCTTGAACTCGATTATGGACGTTACGCGTGCCGGCGGAGCCCTGGGTATACCGGGTCTCTATGTTACAGGTGATCCTGGCGCAATAGATGACAACGCCAAAATCGGTATGCTGGGTATCCGGATCGGGTTGGGTTGGGCTAAGTCACATCATTTTACTACGGGACAGTGCCCAGTTATGCGGTACCATCGACAATTAATGAATTGCATTTTGTACGACAAGATTGAGATTGCCAAGGCCACGAATGTAACCGTCATTTCGCTCGACGAATCAGTACAGGGATACAAGGACTTTGATGCCGGCGCAGCCAAAAAATTTGTCCTGGATCCGCACGGTATGATTGCTGCATAATAAAAGTGATCGGCTTAGTCCAACGACAAATTATAACCAAAAATCAGGAGGATACTTATGAGCCCTGACAAGTTGAGCGGTCAAGCGCCGTTTGTGTTTACACATCGAGAAGATTTATATAATCTTCCCTCAGCAGCAAAGGAGTACGAGGTAAATTTGCATGGTGGTTTTGCTATTGATGCCCGAGATGGCCATGGACAGATATACTATGGCATGCCAGGCTGCGGCATTATGCGAATCGATGCGGATTTGCAGAAGCAAGACATCATTAATCTACCAGACGAGTTGGCACCGCTGAACTTCCATGGCACCAAGATTGGCGAATTTGATGGCAACTGGCGACTTTTTCTGCCCGCGAACAACGATGAACGGGTCGTCATCCTTAGCTTAGAGGGTGAAGTCGATTTTATTTTGCCGCGACCCGTCTTTGATGAATACCAGGCGCAAGAGGTGCCCTACAAACCGACCGACACGGTACTGGTAGGCAATCAACTCTACATTGCTGATGGGTATGGTTCAAACTACATTACTTCTGCGGATGTAAATACCCAACAATGGACGAGTATTTTTGGTGGCAAGACCGAAGACCCCGAAGAAGACGGTAAATTTGCGACGGCCCACGGGATCAACTTTAATCCAATTCACCACCATCTAGATATTGCTGACCGTCCCCATTCACGCATTCAGGTTCATGATGGGGATGGTCGCTTTATTGCTTCACACAAACTCCCGTCAGGGGCATTTCTGTGTGGGATTAGTTACCTTGAGTATCAAGAACGCTGGTATGCCGTGATCGGCTGTCTCCGCGACCCAGAGGAAAGTCGTCCTGCGCCTATCTACATTATAGATGCAGAGACCTATGAACTTCTGTCTACCATTCGCCCGAAAGAGGACTTAGGGATCGAACTGGCTCAACACCTACACAATGTTGTTTTACACATTCAAGATGATCAACTCTATCTCGTTTGTCAGGCATGGAACCCTGGTCACTACTTTGTATTGCAGAAAGTTTAATCAACTCAGGACTTTACACTTTATCCAATATGTGAAGTTTTTGGGCTCTTTTTAGCCACCCAGTCGGCCCGTTTGCTCTTACCTTCATCTGAAAACACCCAGGCGATGGCTGCCCACGAATCTCCCAGGACCACAGCCCTGTATGGCGGACCTACAGATATAAGTGCGGTCGGAAGACCTCTCTATATGTCTGTAGGGATTTGAGGCCATACCTCGGAAGAGGGTCAGGCCAGATTATAGAATGAGTATTGTACACAGAGAAAAAGTCAAGGCACAACACGATATGACGGAATCCCATACATATTCTACAGGGCGGCTGAAGCACTTCACCACTCCCGACACTTGATCCATCTGAGCCACGGCCGCCGCGTAGATCATCAACTGTAAGTCTGCATCAATTTCGCCGCCTGCGAGGCTGCCCCCCTTCAACAGCCGTCTGATCTTCCTTCCCTTCCTTCCTCAATCCGATCAGGAGCACACCCAGCCCGAACAGAAGCGCCCCCACCAGCACACAAACCAGCCCATCGGATGCACCTTGCCCACCAGAATGTTCAGACTTACCCAGCGCGACATCCTTCGGTTGATCTTTTCTTTAGCCATAACAGAGTCCCGATTGCTACAATGTGTAAGTCATTAAAGTGTGATTAAAACTTGGACACCCCCTTGATTTGTGCATCATTTGTGCATACATTTAATCTATGGACTATCAGTGGGATCCAGGTAAAGCCGATTTGAACCTGACCAAACACAACATTGATTTTGCAGATTCAATCGGTGTTTTTGAAGATCCCTGGGCTTTGACCCTCAAATGAGAGGACGTATCTGGAGAACAGCGATTCGTAACCCTTGGGATGGATTTTCTGGGACGGATTCTGGTTGTCGCTTACTCCTATCGCAACAACGATATTCGTATCATTTCCGCCCGACGGGCTACTCGAAACGAAAGGAAAACTTATGAGCGAAAAAGAGTATAACTTTGAAAAGGCCGAACCGAGCGCTGTTGTCCCGCCCGCATCCGGCAAAACCCGCATTACCATTCGCATCGACACCGACATTTTAACCTGGTTTCGAAATCAAGTCCACGAAGCGGGTGGTGGAAACTATCAAACGCTCATGAATACTGCATTGCGGGATTATATCCAGCACGAAGATGGCCTGCTTGAACACACGCTCCGCAGAGTGATCCGCGAAGAACTCCAATCTCACACAGAATAACAGTCCCGAATTTTCCTATCCGCTCCGCATCCGCAGCGTCTTCAAATCCTCCTCCAAAATCTCCTGGATCCGCTCTTCCGTCCGGTCCAGATCCTCACCTGCATTGAACGCCCTGCCCGATAGCGCATCGAACCGTCCCGAAGCCAGTTCCACCTGTTTGTCCAGCCGCATCTGGTCCCTCCTTGTCCGATTCTCGTGCTTGTCTTATCTTTTGAAAAACCACAAAACCCCCTCCCGGAGCTACACATGGCCGATCGAGAATACCAGGACGCGCTCGGCGCGATCACCTATTTCGTCTCCACAGAAGCCTCCCAGGTCGTCGCCTTCATCCTGTCCCGGTTACCGTCCGCCCTGGCAGCAGATGTCTTCAAAACTCTGCCCGGAAACGAACAGCCCGAAATCGCCTTCCACATCGCCCGGATCGATCGCCCCGAAATAGAGCCCCTCAACACCCGAATCGCCCGGGATCTGGCATCCAGAATCCCCACCCCCCTGAAATGGATCCTGGACCCGACAGAACCGCAACTCAGCGGTCCAGAAATCCTGGACCGAATCCTCAAAATCCTGGGATCCGCCACACAGGAAGCCATTCAGAAACGTCTGAAAGAAATGGACCCCGACCTGCTCATCGGAGCCCACACCACCGTTTCACCTACCAAACAATCCGCTGAACCCACAGCAAAACCGGCCACCCGCCAGAACACCCTCGTAAGGGGCGGCATCCTGGCAGGTATCCTGATTATCGCCTTCCTGCTTTTAAAACAAATCCCACAAAAACCCGATTCATCCACAGATCCTTCCCCTGACCGACCCGCCGCGCAACCGTCTGGTTCAAAACAAACCCGGGAATCCGGCCCCCGTCAAACTCAGGATCAACCCCTGATCCTATCCGGAAAAACAAAACGACCGAATAAAAACGAGCCGCTTCAACCGGGTGATCGCATCGAAACCGACGCCGAAAATAGCATGATCCTCAACCTCCCGGAAAAGGCCGGAAAACTGCGGGTCGAACCCGAAACAAATGTCGAAGTCGACAACGCAGACCCGGAAAGCGATGCCCCACCTGCACTCAACCTCCGGCTGGGCAACATCGTCATTCAGGTCCAACAACCCGACCTGACCGTCCGTTCTCCCCTCGTCGAAGTGACTGCCCCAGAAGGCTCGGTCTACCGGATGCGCGTTGTCTTAAACAGTGCAACCACGGTTTCGGTGCTCCGGGGAACCGTCCGGTTACAACCGCTCATCGAAGCCGAGCAAGACCACCTGAACCTGAAAACCGGTCAAGAAGCCAGAATCGCACCCTCGGGACGAATCGTTGTTCAAAACAAAAAACCAGACCGTTAAAACGCCTGCCGATTCCATCCACCCGACTCATTGCCCCTGTTCACTCTGGAAATAAAAACGGCCCTATGCACTTCCAAAGAGGTTCTCCACCTCCCGTTCAAACGCCTGAAACAGCGCCAAACCCTCCCGATCCTCCTCGGTACATAGGCTCTCCACCAACCCCCTGTAATACCACGCCTGTGCCTTTCTCCCCCGCTTGAACCGGTCCCAGAGCGCGTCTCCGATCTCTTTTAATGCCAGCGCCATGGACCGAACATTGTGCAGTTTGTCGGCGCAGGCGACCAGCCTGATCTCGAAGGACGCGGTCTTCAAGAATTCGATCGTATGCTGCTTCCGATCTTCCCAGGACAACGACCGGTCCGGCTCCGAACACCCCTCCACAATGGACCCGATGTGGTCTCCGAAATCCCTACACACATCGTCCAGTGTCAGCGGCGTATCTTCCACCACATCGTGCAAAATGCCTGCGGCGATCACCTCGTCAGAACACCCGCTTCGGGCAAGCAACATACCCACAGAAAACGGATGGGCAATATAAGGCACATCCATACCCTTGCGCATCTGGTTCTTGTGAGCCTTGGTCGCAATTTCAATGGCAAGCTCAACGATGGGCTGATTCATAGAAAATCTCCGAGAAATTGGATTGGATAAGGCGGTCTCGCTGCGCTCGACTTGTAGATCAAAATACCCTCTCTAACCCCCCGGGATCTCCAGCTTTCCCGCAGTAGGACCGTCCTGCTTCAACAGCTTCTCCCCGTCCGTAAACCCTTCGGACCGCCCTTCCAGTTCCTGAATCAATCGCCCACGCCACATTGCCACCTCGTCCGCATAATCCGAATCATCCGCCAGGTTCACCATCTCCCTCGGATCCACCTCCAGATCAAAAAGCTGCTCTACATCCTGCCCGGGCAACCACACATATTTCTTTTTCCCATCCGTCACATACTGCATCCCGCTATCACTCGAGGGCACGTGCGCACACTCCCCGTGGACATATTCCCGCCAGTCCGCATCCGAATCCCGAATAATCGGTAACAAACTCTCTCCATCCACCGTATCCGGAATCTCCGCGCCAGCCGCATCCAAAAGTGTTGGCATCATATCCATCAACTCAATCGGTTTATCAATCACCTGTTCCTGCGGCAACCCCATCGAATTTGGAAACTTGATCATAAACGGCACCCGGGCCGAAGGTTCATACGGATTTCGTTTCCGCAGCCACTGGTGATCTCCCAGCATTTCCCCGTGATCCGAACAAAACAAGATGATCGTATTGTTTGGAATCACCTGCTGAGAAATAAACCGTGCCACCTGATTGTCAATATGGTTTACACACCCATAATAGGCCGCCCGCATCTGATGCATCACCGGTTTGTCCAAACTCAACCGCCAGCACTCCGGCTGCAAGCCCCGCACGGGGCCGTCAAACACCCGGGCCCAATCGGCCACAAACGGTTCGGGCAAATCCATATTGATATATCGGTCATAATAAAACTGCGGCGGCGTCAGTGGCTGGTGCGGATGGATAAAGTTCACCATCATAAAAAACGGCCTTTCTTCATCCCGTTCCTCTACATACCGGATGGCATTGTCCGCACACCAGTTTGAAAAATGAAACCGCTCATCCAGATGCCAGCTTCGCACCGGAAATCCATTGCCCGGCATCCCATGCGCCTCCGATGCCCGCGGAAAATCGACCCCGTTCTCCCGCAAAAAACGCTGATAAGCGTTCTCCGTCCGAGCCGAAGGACCGTCCGCCCAGCACACCTTTTCAAATCCCAGTTCTTCCGCAGGCGGTCCCCAATGTGCCTTCCCCACCAGGTGCGTCTGATAACCCGTCTCTTGCAACACACCCGGCATCGTGGGCCAGGGAATGGGGCCCTGCCCGTTTTGCAGCAACCCGTGATTCGACGGCTTTCGCCCTGTCAACATCGTCCGCCGGGCCGGCACACACACCGGACACGCCGAATAGGCCCGGGAAAACCGAACCCCCGAAGCCGCCACCCAGTCCAGATACGGTGTCTGCAACACCGGATGCCCCTCAATCCCCAGACAATCCCCCCGCTGTTGATCGGTTGTAATCACCAGAATATTCGGTCTCTCATCCGCCATAGGTACCTCCCGTTAACATTTCATCGTTCTCACGACCTCACCCGATCCAACGCAATCCGCGATAGCCCCCTTACATACCGATTCTCATCCTTGGTGGCCACCTCCAATTCCGGAACAGCGTTCAAGGCGTCAGCACCCATCTTGGCAAGTGCCAGAGCGGCATTGTGACGCACCCGCACATCATCGTCTTGCAACGCACCGGCCAGTGCTGAAACCGCAGATTTTGCACGCACGCCCATCGTCCCCAGCGCCTCAATCGCATTTCGTCTGACCCAGGCAGACGCATCATTTAATGCGTTCGTGATATCCGGCACCGCTGTCTGCGCCGGCAACCCAATATCGCCCAAAATGTCCACAACCGCCGCTCGCACCCACCAATCGGGATCTCCCAGCGCATCCACCAGAGCAGGCACAGCTGCCACACCTGCTGTGCTCAGACCATACCCTGCATCCAGTTGGCTCACATTGGTATGTTTTCGTTTCAAATTCTCATCCCGATTTGCCCGGGCCTCTTCGAAAAGCGCCTCCATTAACGCCTCCACCGCCCCCACTGCGCCCAGCGCATACGCCGCGTCCAACCGCTCGGGCTCTGAACCCTCCCTGAATATCTGCGTCAAATCTAAAACCCGACCCGAGTCGATCCGATCATTCCCCGAACCCGTTCCGCCTGCATACCACTGCCACAGGTGTGGACAAATCTTCTCGTGACGACCAAACCCTTCTTCAGGTCCTCCATTCGCCTGCCACGACGGCCTTTGCGGCTCGGCCATCCGGCAAAACAAGAACTTCATCATAAACCGTTTCTCATCCGTCTGATTTTCCGTTGCCCGGTGCCACAAATCATAGTGCACCACCGTCACCGTGCCCGCCGGTCCGCACAACAACACCTCTTCCAACCCATCCACACTTTCTTTCTCCCGATAATATTGAGACCCCGGAGTGACCGCCGACGGCCCCATTTCTTCGGTTACATCCTGCGGATAATAAAGCGCCATCGCCCATCGACTCCGATGGTGCCGGACATTCTCGTCGTCTTCATAACTATCTTTGTGGTTGTTCTGAGCCGCCTTGAAAGGCCGAGTCAAATGACAGTGCCGGTGTGGATGCATGATGTACTCCGGCCCCAAAATGCTCGTCAGCACCCCCCGAACATTGGGGTGCATCCACACCCGGCCCAGTTCCGGAATGCGCGGGAAAATATCGTTCTGCGGATTCCCATCCGTCTCAAAAATCTCATCCGCCTGATCCCGAATCCACCGGTGAAATTCCGGCGAAAAATCGGTCTGGACCGTTACATATCCGTCGGTCAGATACTGCTGCATGCCCCTGTCATCAAGCAATGTCATCTGCTCTCCTATGGAACCTGAACGATGGTGACGCTGCGGGCTTTCGTGATCCTTCATCCCCGACAACACCGAAACCCAATATCGATGCCACTCCGAATCGGTGCCAGCCGACCCCGTTCATTTCCCCGCACAGCGGGCGCCCCATTTCGCCACGACCCGCCACGATACACCCGAAACGCACCCGTATCCGGTCCTTTCGGATTACGATCCGGACTATTTTGATAATAATCCGGCCGATACCAATCGGCCACCCACTCCCACACATTGCCAGCCATATCGGCCGTTCCATACGGACTATTGCCCTCTGGATAGCTGCCCACCGGAGCCGGTCGTCCCTGCTGCCCGTTGAAATTCAACCGCCCATCGGTGGGCGCTTCATTGCCCCACGGATAAAGCCGACCGTCTGGTCCCCGAGCGGCCTTCTCCCATTCCGCCTCGCTACACAATCGCTTGCCTGCCCACTCACAATAAGCCCCCGCGTCAAACCAGGTCACACCCACCACGGGCTGATCCACCCCATTGACCGTTTCCTCCCCGGCAAAACCCGGCGGCTCATGTCCTGTTTCGCCCACAAACCTCCCATACTCCCGATTGGTGACCTCAAACCGGTCGATCTGGTAGCCGTCTAAAAAAACCGCATGCGCCGGCCTTTCGTCCCGCCCATACTGATCTGTCCCCATCACAAAGGCACCGGCCGGAACATCTACCATCTCCGCCACGATCGATCCGGTCGATGAATCGCCACACCCCCAGAACAGGGCAAGAATCAAAAGACACCCCATGGGGCTCACGCCCCGGAAGCCACACCAACGGTTTCCTGCCGTCTTTCCCGCTCGGCAATCAGCATTTCGATCCATGGTCGCACATAATGTCCGTGATCATGCCAGCTTCTGCCGCTCACCAGATTCCCGTCAATCACACACGGCTCGTCCACAAAAATCCCGCCACACACCTCCAGGTCAAACTGGCATTTGGGAATACACGCCATCCGCCGGCCCTTCACCACGCCCGCCCGGGCAGGAATCTCCACGCCGTGGCACACGCTGGCCGCTGGCAAATTGTGCTCAAAGAAATATTGCGTGACCCGAATCAAATCCGGATCGTCCCGGATATATTCCGGTGCCCGTCCCCCGGAAAAGAAAATGCCCACATATTCTTCCGGTTGGATATCCCGAAATGCAATATCTGACTCAATCGTATATCCTTCAAATTCGCGGGTAATATCCCACCCATTCGGGATCTCGTGACACACCATATGGTAGCGCCGTTTCTCCGGGGCAGCCACCACGGGCGTGAACCCTTCTTCCATCACCCGGAAGTACGGATAGAGCGTATCCACCGTCTCTGTAGCGTCACCAATAATAATCAAGACTGGAAAATCCTTGTTCTCCATCGCTTCCTCCATTATGTTATAGAAGTTATACCGGGGAATGTCCTCGAAATGTGCATCCTAAAGGGTGTAAGATAAGGTGCACATAGGATCCATTGGTCTTATAGGAGCGTGTATGGCAAAAGAAGAAAAGGTTGTACTGGAAGGCAAAGTTAGGGATGTCCTTCCCGACGGTCAATATAAGGTAGAAATCGAGGGCGGCCACCAGATTTTGGGCTACACATCGGGCCGCATGCGACGTTCCAACATCCGCATTGTCGTCGGTGACATCGTCACCATTGAAACCTCACCCTACGATTTGAACCGCGGACGGATCACCTGGCGCGATGCAGGTCCCGGAGGACCCCCTCCCACCGGCCCACGACAGGGGGGCGGCAGAGGCGGCCGAAGAGGCGGCCGAAGAGGTGGCCGAAGGCGACGCTAAGAGGGGAGGCGGATCCTATATCTATCCGCCTTTTTTATTGCCCTAAAGCTTATCCAGATAATCCAAGACCGCTTCGATTTCCACCACGTCGCCAAACTTGGCATCAATATCCAGCAAATTCCACTCGTGGGCAGCAGCGGCCCGGTCTTCCACACAGGCTCTGGGCACAATGGCCTTAAACCGATACGCCCGGGCGTCCGTAGCCGTTGCCCGCACACACGCGCTGGTCGAACACCCTGTAATGAGCAACGTATCCACACCCCGCTCGACCAAATAAGATGCCAGGTGCGTCCCAAAAAATGCGCTGGCATTTTCTTTGTACAAAATCAAATCCGCTTTCTCCGGTGCCAGCCGCTCGTCAATCTCAATCGCCCGATCGTCCCACACCCGAAATCGCCTGTTGACCTCTGTATCCGTATGCATCGGTTCTTCCCGTTCCCGATACGGATAGGTGGTATAAATCACCGGAACGCCCTTTTCCCGGCACAAAGGCAGCAAGCGCTGAATCCCAAACACCGCGCGATCCAGGCGCTCCGACCCGGTCGCATAGGCCGGATCCGTCCACCCATAGGCCATATCAATAATCAACAGCGCCGGTTTTTTGCCAAACCCGAACTGCTTTAAAAAAATCCCCTGTTCTTCATAGAAATTCCGAACCGACTGAATCGCCTCTCGAACTGCATCCAGGTCCATCCTGTCCTCCTTATCCTACCACAAACGCCCCCGACGAATCCGATGAATCGTCTCCAGATCCGCCTCAAACGGAATCTCCGGCTCATCGGGCAACAAAAGCGTGTGAGAATCCGTAAACGGCGTCTCCTTCAACTTCAGATTGTACGCCATCACCATCAACACTTCCAGGTTCACCACATCGGCCGTATTGTAGGCCAACAGCGTCTCCAACGCCTTCGGATTACCTCCCTTGAGATAATCCCACCACAACAAGACTGCAAAATAGCCGTCCACGTCCACCAGATCTTCCCGGTCCAACCCCAGTTGTCGCTCACACCCCTTCAGCCCCCCCTTATACCCCAGGCTGGCCAGCACATACCTCAAATCAATATGTGCCTGTCGCATCGGCACGTTTAAATAATTCCGAATAAACGGCAAATCAAACGTCTTCCCATTATACGTCACCAACAGACCATATTTCTGGATATCCCGTCCGAAATCCCGAAGGTTCTTGCCCTGAACATAGGAATAAATCTCCCCTCCGTCATACACCACAATCGTGGTAATATAATCGCCAGACCCGCCCAACCCCGTGGTCTCAATATCCAGATAGGCCACCTGATGCCGAAAAGTCGGAAACATCCGCCAGAGCTGATTGGACGGCAAACAGGTGTCAAAATAAAGCGGATTGTCCCGCTCCAGATGTTGCAGCGAAACACGCGCCTCCTGTCGGACCGCTTCCGCCTGTTGAGGCGATAGAGGGAGCGCGTCACTCTCCCCTACGGACTGCCAGGAACAAAAGCCCTTGTCCCAAAGACGTTTTTCTCCCTTTGGACCGATGCCGACAATATGACAGAACGTTTCTGTTAACACGCGAAGCCCCCTTTTCAGACCAATAATAACAAGATCTCACGCCCGTGCAATCGAAATACACGCCCGCCCTTTTGCCATTTGCCTTTGAAGTCCCATACCGTATATTTATGCGTCCCGTAGCTCATAACAGGAATCCTTCTGATTTCCCCTTGCAGGTTCGGTAGGAGTCCCATCCTTTCGTCAAAAAACCAGGAGATATCTAAATGTCCGACACCATTCAAAAAACAGACCAGGAGTGGCGCGAGCAACTCACCCCCGAACAGTATCACGTCTGTCGGCAACACGGAACGGAACGACCCTTCACCGGCAAATACTGGGACAGCAAAGAAGACGGCATTTATCGGTGTGTCTGCTGCGGAAACGATCTCTTCACATCCGACACCAAATTTGATTCGGGCACCGGCTGGCCCAGTTTTTGGGATGCCATCGATTCCGAAAAGGTCAAAACCATCGAAGACCTCAGCCTGGGCACGTCACGCATCGAAGCCCGCTGTGCCAGATGCGACTCTCACCTCGGTCACGTCTTTCCCGACGGCCCCCAACCAACGGGCTCGCGCTATTGCATGAACTCCGCCTCGCTCGACCTGGAAGCCTCCAAAAAGGAATAGCCTTGTGACCGAAAACATCCTTCACGGATCAAAGGCCCGCCTCATGGCGCTCCGTTCCGAGTGGGAAGCGATGCAGGCCTAACATCGATTGCAACCATGTCCAACGCCCCTCTCCAAGGCATCTTCCCCATCCTCGCCACGTGTTTCCACCCCGATGGGACGATCGATTACAAAAGCCAGGAACGCCTGATCCACTTCTGCATCGAGAGCGGCGTACATGGCCTGGTCATGCTGGCCAACGCCTCCGAAGGCCATCTCCTTTCCGAAATCGAAAAAGCCGACCTGCTCGACTTCGGCCTGAAGACCATCCAAAACCGAATCCCCGTCATCGCCACGGTCAACCACCCCTCGGCCAACGTCGTCTCCCAAACCGCTGCTCTTGCCGAAGCTCAGGGTGCTGCCGCTGTAATGACCCTGCCCCCTTTCTTTGGCCGGTGGAGAGCTGGCCTCGGTGAAGTGTATCGTCATTTCGAAGCCCTCAATCAGGCCGTCCAGGTTCCCATCGTCCTTCAGGACCATGTCTTAAGCGACATCACCCTCCCGGTTGACTTTCTTGCAGACATGGCCCAAAACCTGGAACACGTCCAATATATCAAGCTGGAATCGGGCAATATCATCTACAAAGCCCGCAAACTCCTGGCGGCATCCAGAGGCCATCTTGTGGGCGTCTTCGGTGGCAACAGCGGCATCTTCCTGCCCGAAGAACAGGAAGCCGGCTGTTGCGGCACCATGCCCGCCTGCTATATGCCCGATGTCTTTCGAAAAACCTGGGACTTGCTAAAAGCCAGTACCCCCGAAGCGGCCCTTGCCTATTTCACCCCCTTCTCCCGGCTGGCCGCCTATGAAAAGGAAGTCTGCAACCGCTGTGTCTGGAAGGAACTTCTCGTTCGTCGGGGCATCATTGCCTCCGGCACCGTCCGCGATCCCAAACCCGCCTTTGCCGACGACTGGCAAATCGCACAGCTTGTCCGGGTGGCCGAACAGGCGGGATTATTGACCTAACCCTCGCAAGCATCGTTCTCTCCCCCTCGGTCCGTTTTCCCACAGCCGCTTTCGGGGATGCAACATGCGTCCAGGCCCTGCACCCATCGTACCCGAGGCACATCGCCAGGACTTTCCACAAGGCCAAATTTAAAAAATTTTGGAAATCCCATGCACATTACCCGCATCGACATCTACATTTACCAACTCGACCAGCACTATCGCCTCCGGGGCGTCGAAGAAACTCCCGGACTGCTTCCCGGCACCGACTACTTCTTCGAACCCCACTGGCGCCAGGCCTACAGCCGCAAAATCGAATCCTGCATCTTAAAACTCACCACCGACACCGGCCTCATCGGCTGGGGCGAAGCCCAGGCCCCCCTCCTGCCGGAAACCCCCGCCTCCATCCTCAAAAATCTCTTCGGCCCCTTCCTGTTGGGCCAGAACCCCCTCCGTCGGGAATGGATCCAGGACCAGCTCTACCACATGAACAACATCCGGGGCCACGGCACCGGCTACACCATCGACGCCGCCTCTGCCATCGACATCGCCCTCTGGGACCTGGCCGGCAAACACTACAACGCCCCCATTTGCGAACTCCTGGGCGGCCCGGTCAACACCGAACTCACCGCCTACGTCTCCGGACTGCGACAACCCACCCTCGAAGAACAGTGTGAGGCCGCCTCTCGTTTGATGCAGGAAGGCTACGCCGGCATCAAACTCTTCCTGGGTCATGGCCTCCAGAACGACCTCACAAGCCTGAAAGAAATCCGCAACGCCGCCGGCCCCAACGCCCGCCTCTTCTGCGACTGCCTCTGGCGCTACCGCCTCGACGAAGCCCTCCGCCTGGGCAGAGCCCTGGACGCCGAAGGGTATGAATTCTTAGAAGCCCCCTTATCTCCCGAAGACCTGCCCGGCCACCGCAAACTCGTCCAGTCTCTGGACCTGGCCGTCGCCATTGGCGAAGCCCTGCGCACCCCTTACGAATTTCTTCCCTGGTTGGAACCTCGCGCCTTAGAAATTGCCCAACCCGACGTCGTTCGCTCGGGCCTCACCTACGCCAGAAAAATCGCCACCCTCGCCGAAGCCCATCGCATCCCGGTTGCCCCCCACGTAGGCGTATGCACCGGCATCGGCATGGCCGCCACCTGGCAGTTTGCCGCCGCCCTCCCCAATTTTCTCATTCAAGAATTCCAGTTGGAACTCACACAAACGGCCAACAACATCTTGGAAACCCCTCTACAAGCACAAAACGGCCGCCTCATCGTGCCGCAAGGCCCCGGTATCGGGGTCCACGTCAATGAAGAAGCCCTCGCATCTGTCACCACTCAACACTGGGAATGCACCTTATGAAAGCATCCGACCTCTTTGTCCAGTGCCTCGAAACCGAAGGCATCGAATACATCTTTGGTGTGCCAGGCGAAGAAAACGCCGATTTTATGATGTCCCTCGAACAATCGGACACCATCCAATTTGTGCTCACCCGTCACGAACAGGGTGCCGCCTTTATGGCCGAAATCTACGGCCGCCTCACCGGCCAGCCAGCCGGCTGTCTGGGCACCCTGGGACCGGGTGCCACCAATTTGATCACCGGAGTCGCAGACTCCAACATGGACCGAGCCCCCATACTGGTCCTCACCGGACAGGGCGCCTCCACCCGGTTGCACAAAGAATCCCACCAGGTGATGGACGTCGTGGCCATGTTCGAACCCGTCACCAAATGGGCCATCTCCGTGCGCCACCCGGACAACATCCCCGAAATCATCCGCAAAGCCGTCCGGGTTGCCCGCACCGAAAAACCAGGTGCCTGCCACATCGAACTGCCCGAAGACATCGCCAAATTGGACGCTGTTGTTTCCCCGTTAGAGCCCCGCCGATTCCGCCGTCCTGTGCCCGACGACAAAATCGTCAACCAGGCCTTCGACCTGCTCAAAAGCGCCAAACGCCCCATCATCCTGGCCGGTAACGGCTGCATCCGAAGGCGTGCCAGCAAACAACTGCGCCTCTTGTGCGAAAAAACCGGCATCGGCGTCATCAGCACCTTTATGGCCAAAGGCTGTGTGGACTATGACGCCGACTATTGCCTCTATACCATCGGCCTGCAATCCAAAGACGTCGTCACCTGTGCCTTAGATGCCTCCGATCTCATCCTCACCCTCGGCTATGACATGGTCGAATATCATCCCCGCCTCTGGAACGCCGACGGATCCAAACGCATCGTCCACGCCGACTTTCTGCCCGCCGAAATCGACGCCAATTACCACCCCGATGTCGAAATCGTTGGCGACCTGGCCCACACCCTCTGGATGCTCAACGAGCGCGTCGATCAAAGCGGCGGACTGTCCAT
>JAPUJS010000391.1 GCA_027296045.1 bacterium
GCAAGAGAATCATTGCCTTTTGTCACAACGCAAGCAGAGGGCTATAGAGCTGCTTTTCCCTGTCTCCTATTTAATTTTCGGTCATAAGACGGTGCCCCAAAGGGCGCTTTTACAAGGATCATAACGCTTTATGAGTTTTTGTGCGGAAGAGAAATCGGTTGCGGAAATGGACGCCCGGGAGCGGAGTTTGTATATTGATCGACACACGCCGAAGGGAGGCCTTTACACGGAGGCCCAACGCGCGGTTCATCCCGATTCGAACAGTTCCTGGCGGGTGTCTCCAGAGCCGTGGTGGTTGCCCGAACCGGTGGTTCAACATCTGAAGGCTCTGGGGCGTCATTTGCATCGGTTCTATCGTGCTCTCAACCTGCTCTATTCTCAAAGTACACGGGGAATTCAGCCTGCCTGGGTGGCGGCTTATCTGGACCAGGGCAAAACCGAAGAAGTGATCAAATTTGGTCGGATGAATCGGTTTAAGGGCCACCTGCCCTATGTGATTCGGCCCGACGTGATTCCGGTGAGAGGGGGGATGGTGGCCACCGAGCTGGACTCGATCCCGGGGGGCATTGGGTTTACGGCCAGTCTGGGCGAGCGGTATGGGAGTCTGGGTTATGATATCGTGGGTGGCAGCAACGGGATGGTGAACGGGTTTATGGGCATGATCCGATCGGTGGCCGGGATGGAAGACCCCGTGCTGGGGATTGTGATTTCTGAAGAATCGTCTGGCTATCGACCCGAGATGCAGTATTTGGGCAAGGCGCTTCAGGCGGCGGGTCTGGAGACCTATGTGGTGTCGCCGGACGAGGTGGTATTTACCGAGTCGGGACTATTTGTCGAGGACCGAAAGCTGGATGTGGTGTACCGATTTTTTGAACTATTCGACCTTCGCAACCTACCCAAAATTGACCTGATCCTGTATGCGATTCGGAAGGGTCTGGTCAAGGTAAGCCCACCGATGAAGGCCTATCCCGAAGAAAAAATGATGATGGCCCTTTATCAGCATCCTTTGCTTCAATCCTTCTGGGGCGAGCACCTGGGCAAGGACACGGTTGCTTTTCTGGACAAGACCTTTCCCAAAACCTGGATTCTGGACCCTGCCCCTCTGCCCCCTTTTGGCGTGATCCCCGGGCTGGAAATCAACGGGCAGCAGTTTTCGGATTGGCGGGCGCTGGGCAATCTGGGACAAAAGCATCGACAATTGGTGATCAAGCCCTCGGGATTTTCGGACCAGGCCTGGGGAAGCCGGGGAGTATCCATCGGGCACGATATGGCCGAGAGGGATTGGCAGGCGGTGATCGAGCAAGCTTTGTCGGAATTTGCAACCACCCCTCATATTTTGCAGGAATTTCACAACGGCACCTTATTTGATGTGAGCTACTACGATTTTGAGACGGACCGGATGCTTTCGTTTAAGGGTCGCGTGCGGCTTCAGCCTTACTATTTTGTGATGGACGACGAACCGGTATTGTCGGGGGTTCAGGCGACGATTTGTCCGGCCGATAAAAAAGTATTGCACGGGATGGTGGATGCGGTGGTAGTACCTTGCGGGGTGAAGTAAATCATGGAGAATACAGATATGTTGGACTTTGAAGAACAGACAAAAGAGAAGCTGGAACGCCTCAACGTTTTGTTGTCGGATATGGGCAGTGTGGTGGTCGCATTTTCGGGTGGGGTGGATAGTACTTTTCTGGCTGCAGCGGTCTATCGTGTTCTGGGAGATCGGGCGCTGGCGGTGACAGCGGTGTCGGCCAGCTATGCGACAGGAGAACTGGAAGGGGCCAGGGCGCTGGCGGATCAGATCGGGATCGGGATGGAGGTGGTGTATACTCAGGAGATGGAGAATCCGGATTATATCAAAAACGATCCGGATCGGTGCTACCACTGCAAGACGGCGCTGGCGGATAAATTGGACGAGGTGGTGGCCGCTTATGAGGGGCGGTATGCCTGTTTGATTTATGGGGCGATTGCAGATGATGTGGGCGACTATCGACCGGGTATGGAGGCGGCCAAACAGCGGGGCATTCGGGCACCGATGGTGGAGGTGGGTTTGACCAAGGATGAGGTGCGTTTGCTCTCCAAAGAATGGGGGTTGCCCACCTGGGATCAGCCGGCTTCGGCCTGCCTTTCCTCGCGCATTCCCTATGGAACGCCCGTTACCCTTGAAGCCCTTGGCATGGTGGATCGCGCCGAAATGGTTTTAAAGGATCTCGGATTCCGCGAAGTGCGGGTGCGGCATCACGAAGAGATAGCTCGAATCGAAGTGGCTCCCGAAGAGATGGCCCGGTTTTTTGAAGCCGGCCTTCATCGGCAGGTGGTAGATCAGTTGAAGGGTATCGGGTATCGGTATGTGACTCTGGATTTACAGGGGTATCGAACCGGAAGCTTGAACGAGGTGCTTCCAGATTCTTTGTTAAGGATTGAAGGTGGCGAAGAATGATGAAGGGACAGCTCTCTGAAGGGCGCGTCTCATGATGTTTGACGACCAGAATCGGTAATCGCTTTTGTCCGGGCAAGGCGTAATGGGCGTTGGGTTTTATGAGACAACCTATATTATGGTGGTCTTAGAAATCAAAAAATTTGGGTGTCCGGTGCTCCGGAAGAAAGGGGCTCCTGTTGAGGTGGTTACAGATGAGACTCGCAAGTTGATCGACGAGATGTTTGAGACCATGTATGCAGAGGAGGGTATTGGTCTGGCTGCACCCCAGGTGGGGGTGAGTTGGCGATTGGTGGTGCTGGATGTGGGCCCACACGACCTTTCGGTCAAGCCAATGGTTTTGATCAATCCGGACGTGATCTGGACGGCCGGTGAATTTGTGGGGGAGGAGGGTTGTTTGAGCTTGCCGGGCATTGCAGGCGATGTGAAGCGGCCTGCCCAGGTGCGTGTTTCGGCCCTGGATCGGGATGGATCGGCCTTTGAGGTGGCCCTGGATGGGATTGCCGCCAAGGCCGTTCAACACGAGATCGATCACCTGAATGGGGTGCTGGTGGTCGATCATTTCAGTACGATCCGACGGAACCTGCTTCGGGGACAACTCAGGCGATTGCAACGGGAAGGAAAGCGGCAGGATCCTGCATCCAGGCATGTTGAGAAGGCTGGAAACAATGGATAAGTACGTAGATCTTCACATGCATTCGACGTGTTCGGACGGCACGTTTACCCCCGAAGAAGTGGTGCGCCGAGCGGCCGAGTTGGGGCTTGTGGCGATTGGCCTAACCGATCACGATTCGGTGGAGGGGGTTTCCACGGCACAGGCTGTTGGTCGGGAAGTTGGGGTGGATGTGGTGCCCGGCACAGAACTGAGCGCACAGTTTGATGAGAAAGACATTCATATCCTGGCTTATTTTATCGACCCGGAAGATCCCGACCTGGCAAATTGTTTGACCCAATTCCGGGAGGCCCGACTGAGGCGTGCCGAAGAGATGGTGCGCAAACTGAATCAAATGGGCATTCGGGTTCGGATGGAACAGGTGCTTGCCAAAGCAGAAGGGGCAGCCATTGGACGGCCCCATGT
>JAPUJS010000392.1 GCA_027296045.1 bacterium
GCACATTATCTTGCTCCCAAAGCATAAAGGATCGTCTATGTTGACACGAAGGCAAACGCAGACATTTTATGATGAAGGCTTTCTAAAGCTGGAGGGTGTGATCCCCAAACTCATGGTGGATGCGGCCAGGAAGGCGATCAATCATCGGATGGGGCAACTGTCTGCGGGTGAATTAGATCTGGAAGGGGATCGACGACTGAATTAAGGAGATCGCTGGATGCAGATTGAACAAATCGATGCGTATGTGGTGAAGATGCCCAGGCCCAATGTGCCAGATGATGCGTCGGATTATGCACGTCCTGGCAGGGGTCTGGCCTATGAGACCTCACCACCTTTCGGCGATATGAGTGCGTTTAAATATTCTGAAGCACTCTTTGTCAAAGTTATTTGTGACAATGGCCTGGTTGGGTGGGGAGAAGGACAGTCGCTTCTGGCTCCTGAAGCGACGAAGGCGATTGTGGACCGATTATTGGGACCCATTTTGATTGGCGAAAATCCGCTGGCCCGGGAAAAGCTCTGGGATATGATGTATGCAACGATGCGGGGCCGGGGATATCGATCGGGTTTTATGGCTGCGGCGATCGCCGGGATCAACAACGCCCTCTGGGATGTGTCGGGCAAAGCGCTGGATATCCCTTGTTATGTTTTGCTTGGTGGGCCGTATCGAGACCGGGTTCGTGTTTACAATAATATTCAGGGCAGAACGCCGGAAGCGGGGGCCCAGCAGGCACTCAAGGCGGTTGAAAAGGGCTTTGATGCTGTCAAATACCACCTTAATCGACCGATTGAAAAAGCGCTGGCCATTGTGGAGGCTACCCGTGAAGCTGTGGGGCCGGATGTAGATATTCTTGTGGATTTGACCTGGCACTATGATGTTCCGGGAGCGATTGCTCTGGGGCGAGAGCTGGAAAAGTTGAATGTTTTCTGGCTGGAGTCTCCGGTACC
This sequence comes from bacterium, assembly GCA_027296045.1. Taxonomy (GTDB): domain Bacteria; phylum Latescibacterota; class UBA2968; order UBA2968; family UBA2968; genus JAPUJS01. The sequence continues at coordinate 946 of JAPUJS010000392.1, forward strand.
AAGTGAGGACCTTCGCCGCCACGCCGAAGTTCCGGCGGCCCTGGATTTGCCGGTTTGCATTGGACAGGAATTTTACACGGCCTATCAGTTTCGTGCGGTGTTAGAAGAGCACGCTGCAGATATTCTCTTGCCCGACCTGGCTCGGGCGGGACTGACTGGAGGACAGAGGATCGCCCATGTGGCGGAGACGTTTGATATTCCCCTCGCACCTGCTGTTGGGGCAGGCAATGTGCTTTCTACCGCTGCCCAGTTGCAGCTTTCGGCCGGTATTCTCAATTTTGTTATTATGGAACATTTTGAGGAGAATTTTCAGTGGAAGAGCGATTTCATCCTGAAGGAATCGCTCACCCGGACGGGTAGCTACCTGGAATTGCCCGATCGGCCGGGGTTGGGGATTGAGATAGATGAGGAACGGTTGATGCAATATGCCTCGAAATAGGGAGTGCAGAATTGGACTTGGGACTGTTCAAAAAAAGAGGCTTACACAGGACAATGTGTAAGCCTCTTTTTTCAGGTTTGGGCATACGGGCCTGGTTCAATCGCCTCTATCGTCCCAACGCCTTTTGCAGTTCATCGCCGTTATTTTTCCACCAGGAAAAAAGAATGGAAGTGTCTGTACCCATAGAGAAATGCCGTACACCCATATCCAGATATTCTTTGGCATCATCCGGAGAACCGATTTCTGCGCGGGGAGGTATGCCCATGCTCAGTGCGGTTTGGAATACTTCCTTTTTAGCGTCCAAGATGGCAGGATCGCCACGTTCCCCTGCTTTACCGATACTCATTGAGTAGTCCGAAGGTCCCCACTGCACCATATCTACGCCCGGAACGGATAAGATTCCCTCCAGATTTTCCACCGCCTCCTTTTTTTCGATCATCAAATTGACAACGGTCTTCTTCATTGCCTCCACGTATTCCTTTGAGCCTCCGTAGCCCGGATAAGTATTGCGCCGGGCATACACGCTATACAAGCCCTTGTCTTCCGGGGTATCGGGACGCGTAATTCGCACACACTCCTCGGCGTCTTCTACCGTGCGACAATCTGTGAATAGGATACTTCCAAAGCCTGAACCGATCGCTCTTTGAGACAGGTAGTGCTGACTGCTTTTGTCGATCTTGAACATCATTCCCATGTCATAAAGCTCGGCTGCGCGGCACATGTTGTCGAGGGCGTGAAGATCAAAGGTGCCATACTCTGCGACATATTCGACATAGTCATAGATGCCGGTGTGCCCGATTAACTCAACAATGGCGGGCCAGGGGGAATGAATGTGCGTGCTGATGGTCGGTTCACCTGCATCCAGTTTTTCTCGAAGCTTGTTGGGCCTCATAAAGATAGACTCCTTTGCGTTTGACGTGATGAAAACCGGCGTTCTGTTTTCGCCGTGTTGGATGGTTACGAAGGAACCGGAAGTCTGGTGGATTCAACCTCCGGGAATATAAAGCGTACGGTCGGTAACCGGCAATTCTACGCGTGCCCCATCCTGGAGGTGCGAATGTGCCAGGCCGAATTGTACCTCCACCGCTTGCATGGTGATGTCAATATTTCCGGCTGTCGGCTCTCCGGTCTCCATCTGTCGGATGATGTCCCGGATGGTGCAGACGGTGGGGCTTTCGCCGGTTGGCTTGATGGTTTTCTCCTCGACAGCACTCTCCTTTCGGGTTCCTTGGCGGATGCGGATCACTTCGCCATTGTCCCAGGCATAGGCCCGGCCTTCGGTGCCGTAGATTTCGATGTCAAACAGCCCGGGCATAGGAATAAAAAGTCCTTCGGCACCGCCGTCGTATCCCACGCGGAAAAAATCGACCATCGGATCGGCGATCTCCTCTCCTGGTGGCGGCACAAAGGCATGTTTGTCAGCATCGTAAGGCGGGTATGATCGGGGCCGAGCCGAATCTCCGGCCAGCATGCTGTCCGCCCGAGCCAGACGGCCTTCTACCCATTGGGGTGCCGGATCGCCCAGGAGCATGGCCACCAGATCCAGGGTGTGTGGATGGTGTTTGATGATGTCGGTGTAGGAATACATGAGAGCATAGCGGGGTGTGCCGATTTCTCCGTTTACAATGGCATCCCGCATTCTCTTGAAGCCATCGTGGTGTCTGCGCATCGCACCCCAGTTGAAGGCCACGCCATTGGTTTTGCAGGCGTCAGCGATTTGGTCTGCCTCCGAAAGTGAGGCGCACAACCCTTTTTCGGAGTAGATACCTCGCACCCCGTGTTCTGCCGCGAAGACGATCGGCTCGGCCCGTGCGAACGACGGGGTGGTGACACTGACAATATCGGGTTTCTCCTTTTCGATCATTTCCCGATAGTCCAGGTAGAGATTCTGAACACCGAAGCGTTCTGCAAAGCGGTGCAGGCGTTCCTCTCCCCGGTTGGCTACGGCCACCACTTCGGTTTCTGGAATGGCGGCATAGGCGCTGAAGTGGCCGTACGGACTGGAGAACTGGTTGGTTACCAGTTCGTCTTCGATCAATCCTCCCATGCGGCCGGTGCCGATAATGGCGACCCGGTAGTTTGGTGGCGCCATGGTATTCCCCCTCCAGGTTGATTGTTACACTGCGATTGGTACATCGCATAAACGTGCGAATGCTTCCTTTATTTGCTCAGAACCTTTTGCGTAGCGATGTGTTTCTCGCGTTCAGACATGTTTTCAGCCCATTTCGATATCCAGAATCCTTCCGCCTGACTTTTGTGCCGGTGAAGAATAAACTCCGCAGGGTGAAACGTCAACTGGAAAAAAACGGCACACAGTAGGGCGGAACAAATTCTATTGCGCACCTGACCTTGCGTTTTTCTTTTGAGCCCATTATCTTAGATCTGTCGAAACTGCTACATTGCGGGCACTGCGCAGACGATGCCGGCGACACGGAGGAAAGAGAGGTACAAACAACGATGGATGTAGATGAGATTGTTGCCGGTCTCGAACAGGACGGCGTGGTGCTGCTGGAGGACCAGCTTACCGAAGCGCAGTGTCGACAGGCATTGGAGGGGATCGAATGGGGTATGCGCAACAAGACGGGACTGTATGCGTT
>JAPUJS010000393.1 GCA_027296045.1 bacterium
CGACGACCAGAAGCCGGAAGAAAGACGTAACGTGCTGTCTGAGGAAGACCACGTCCCGGACGCCATCATCCCCTCCATTGACGAAGAAGACCCCATGGAGCCCAAGACCGAATTGCAGCATCTGATCAACGATTTGGTCGGCAGTCTGGACCTGCCCAAACCACAGTGCATTTCGCCGGATACATCGCTTGAAGCAGCCATTGACATTATGGCCGAGACAAATGTGGGATGCGTCCTGATCGTAGATGGAGACAACAAACTGCTCGGAATCTTCGCTCAGGGGGACGTGTTCTCAAAAATCGCGGCCCAGGATGTCGATCTAAAAAATACTACGGTCGAAAGCCTGATGACGCCCGACCCGACAACCCTCCGGCGGTCTGCCCCCATCGGACACGTGCTGCACCTGATGGCCCTGCACGGCTTCCGGCACATCCCCATCGTCGACAGAAACAACCGACCGGTGGGACTCGCCTCCTTCAAACAAATCCTCAAATTCACCGGGGGCCTCTTCGCCTCCACCGACGGAAATGGTGCTGCAAACTAAGGCCTGACAGACGACTCAAAAAGCCCACGGACCTGTTTCGTGGGCTTTTTTTAAATCATAGAGGATGTACCATGTCCACCATCCGAATCGGCATCGTCGGATCGGGCGGAGTGGCCAGTGGCACATCTCAACACCGGGCGGCACCCAAAAAGTCTCGCCTGTATCCCATCCGGACGAAACCCTCCAAACGCAATTCCTGAAAGACATCACGCAGGATACTGCCTGGAAAGAAGACGCCCAAACAGCCATCGATGCGGCCCGAATCGGCCTGACGGCAGAACGCTCGGTGGCCGAAAACCAGCGCATTCAGATTTCGGATTTGACATAAAAAACGGGCGGTCCTCAAAAAGACCGCCCGTTCGAAAATGTTCCAACATCAGTCGGGTCTTACAAATCGCATCTGAACAGCCCATCCTTCTGCCATACTCTTCAAATTCTCCTCCCCCAAGGCCTCTGCCTTCCTCCGCCCATCTCGAATTGCTTCGTTCAACACCTTGACATCCAGCCCCAGAAAAACATCCGGAAACTGTCCCAACTTCAATGCCGCGTTGTTAAAATGCTTGATCACCCCGTGAAAAATCCCCCGCCCCAGTTGGTGGTAGGCCGCTGCCAACTGAATCAATCCTTGAAAAAAAATCCGGCTCGGCTCCAGATGTCGCCGCCAGATCAACTCCCAGGCTTCGTGGCTTTCCCAGTATTCTCCCCGATTGAACAATGCTACCCCACGCTCAAAATCCTGCCAGTCTGCTTCCGACATGTCGGGTTCAACAACCTCATGGGGAGCAATTTGATATCCCGGCTTCATGCGGGCAGATCTTAAGTCAGCCATCCTTACGTCCTACAATGAGTGTCGAGAATTGTCTCCAACGCCGTAATATGTGCTTGAACTCTCACTTCCATCTCTTTTGCCGAAGGCGTCTCCAGCGTCACCAAATAATCTGTGTATCCCTCCTGAAACAGTCCAATCGGAATCCCTTCTCCCTTACGGCGCTTTGGACTCTCCATATTGGGATAAATCACGCCGTTCTTGGCAACTTCCTGTTCAATCTGGCTGTTCCGATTCAACGGACATACCTCAGAAACCCGCCTGACAACTATTTGGCCCGGTGGATCCAGCCCTCGAAACTGTTCATACATATAAAAGCCCGGACTTTCCCAGTCTTCGTGAAAATCCACAATGGCCATAAATTTTCTGTCACACACCAAGTCCCGGATCAACTGAATCTCCGGAACATCGTTCCGTTTATAGGCCCAGTTGATATCCATCTCCTGGCCGTTCAAACGCGTATTGTGAACATACCCGTACGGATTCAAACAGGGAACCACATCAAATTGGACCCGATCCAACCACCGTTCCGAATGGGCTTCCAGAAACACCAGTGCGGCTTCCACCCCGGCCGGTTCGTCCCCATGCGTTCCCCCATTGACATACACAACAGGAAGCGAAGCATCTGTCGAGACACGCACACAGTAAACCGGAAACCCGTCCACGTCACCCAAAATTTGATGGGAAGCAGGCGGCGGAAGCCCTTCAACCCGTTGCGCCAACCCCTCATAATTCCGCACAGTCGTCACCGGATGTATCTCGCCCTGCCAGTGCGGCAATCACATCTTCGTGAATCTCGCCATTGCTCACCACAACCCCTCGATTTTCCATCATCAAATGGGACGAAGAGAGATCCAGAGGCTTGCCGTGCATATCCGTTACCTTTCCGCCGGACTCTTCCACCACCAGAGATCCGGCCGCGTGATCCCAAATTTTCTCGCGGTAATCCGGATACTTCGGAGACGGCAACCGCAAATACAACACAGCGTCCCCCCGTGCGACAGCGCCATATTTTGTCTGACTGTCCATCCTGAGAGAAGGTGCCTGAATGCCCACCGACCGGGCGATCGCCCCTTGATGATCCTGATCGCTGTGCGAAGCCTCCACACTTTCCACAAACCGCCAGCTGATCCCACCTTGCTCTTTGACCACCCCGGCAGATACCAGACCCTTGTCCTTCAACCGGCCAACCTGGGTTCCCTCACCCCGCACGGCAACAAACAGAACCCCACAATCCCCTGTTTCCGCCTCCATATCCACAGGCATAGACGGACAGACCAGTACACCCACTTTCACTTGCCCCGCCTCAATCAATGCCAGCGCGACAGCGTACTGTTCCTTTCGTAAAAACCCTTTTGTCCCATCAATTGGATCCAGTGTCCAGAATCGGTTCGCAACCGAACCATTCCCCAGATCAATCCAGTCACACAGCGTCTCAGGATTTACCCCATCCTGCACGGAAGCAACATAGGAACAGATTTGCGCCACCATCCCATTTTGTCCGCCTTTCCGCAGATCAGACGCATCTTCCTCCGCCACAATAGGGTCATCCGGGAAATGTTCCTTTAACCGCCGACACACAAGCGCCTGGGACCCAAAATCGGCCACCGTGACCGGACTTTTGTCCTCCTTTTCCATCGTCCCCACCATCCCCTGTTGAACCGCCACACACACCCGAGCGGCCTCCAATGCCGCCTCCACAGCTACCCGCTTTTCATGCTCGTACACCTCTTCTTTTCCTTTCTCCGCCGCCAGGAGAAGGCTCCTACTACACTTTAAATCGTACAGATTTTCGTAGGAGTCAGCTCTGCTGGCGATTGTGTAGATTGTTATGAGAGCGCATTATTGAGTCCCGACCAAATCTAACTTGGACCGATCAATATATCCGGGCAACCGAATCCTGGCCGACTGCTCCCAGGCCGTCATCCAGAGTACAACCGTAAACCGAACGGCTTCCCGCCCTCGAACAGTTGCAAAATCAACCAATTTGGGAATCGTCCCCCACTCGTTACTCTTTTTCGATACCAGATCCGACTCCAGAGCCAGCGTTTCGTCCACCTGCCCATTCCCGGTCTGAATCTGTTCAAAAATCCCGGTCATCAAACTGTCTAAAGCCCCAATTTCCTGGCCCGTTGCAAGATCATCCGCCTTCAAATTCAGTTCTTGAATCATGCTGTCGATTTTTTCATGCATCCGTTTGTTCGCCGGCTTTCCGTTCTCACGTCCATTCCAATAAATCGTCAGATTCAGGGGCTGGCAAAGCTCCTGGGCATAGTGTGCAACCTGGCCTGCATACACCACACATTTGCTCTGGATAAACGGATTATCCGGCCACTTTCGGTGTTCAGCAAAGGCCAACGCCAGTTGCTCTGTCCACTCGGCTGCCACATAAGGCAACATCCCGAGGCGCTCCGGTGTGGTCTCCAGCTTCGCGCAGAGCCGCCCAAATTCATACCGAGAAGCGGGCAGTGTTTCCCCCTTCAAAAGCTCCAGATCGAAATAGTGATTGGGATGTCCCGCCTTTTCCAGGTGGACCGTCCCCCGGCTCTTGGCGATCTGTGGGTCCAGCGCACAGTGGGCAATCATCACCTCGCCAGCAGTCAGAAATGGTGGCGCATTCTGGGGTAAGGCTCGCACGGCCGCTCGCGTCAAAATGCTGTGTCCCTGGGGCCACCATCCC
>JAPUJS010000394.1 GCA_027296045.1 bacterium
AATCGCGAAACGCTCGAACCAGATCTGCGCCCGTACCCAGCACATCGGGCAATCCCTCGGGTCGCAATACCGCATGCACCGCATTGCCATCTCGCTGTATCTTCACGTCAAAAATGGCCATCCCGCGACCGGCAAGCGGCAAGCGATCCGCCAGATATTCTGGCATCATCACCGCATCGCCCACAAATCCTGCCTCGATCAATCCCTTCACCTGACGCTTATCGCCCCACGGGCCCTCGTGGTGATCGTGGGCCGTCAACAAGACGCGCCCCCCTTCCAACACATCGGTTTCCCGCAACACCCGCAGCGCCTCCACCAGAGCCGCAACCCCACCCTTCATATCCGACGCACCCGAACCATATAACACCCCATCTTCCACCCGGGGCGGCACAAAGGGCAAATGCACCGTATCCAGGTGTCCGTCAAATTGCAACGTACGCCCCGCCCGTCCCGTATCCAGCCAGACGGCCACCGCCGGTGCCTTTGGCCAGTTGGCCTCCGGCCGGGCCACCTCGAACCCATCCGCGCCTAAGATCTCGGCCAGCCGATCTGAAACCGCACCGGCATCCAGCGTCGGACTGGGAACTTCAATCAGGGCAATAGCTGTTTCCACCAGCCGGTCCCGATTCACCGCCAATTGCACTGCCTCCAAACAAGATTGAGAAAACCCCATGCGCGCAACCCTCTTGACACAAAATGCAAAATCGGTTAAGATCCAGATAATTACCCGGGTTGGTATCTCCATACTGCCAACGGGCAAAATCAGCCACCCATTTAACGACCGAACAGGCTCGGAACTCCTATGGCCATCGATGAAGAAGAAATTATAGACGAAGAAGACGACGAACTAAATATACCTGCCATCATCCTCACGGCAGTCCTGGTACTGGCGCTGATTGGTGGGGCCGTCTGGTATTTTTTCATTCGAGAACCTCCCGAAGAAGACGAAGAAAAAGGTCTGGTATGGGAAACCCCGACAAACGTTCAGAAAGAAATTCTATTTAAGATGCTCCCGGAGCTTGTTATCAATCCCAGAGACAGCCGGGGCCGCGTTTATCTTATTGTCAAAATCGACGTCGTCTTGAACGAAGACATCCGGAGCCAATTTTTGAACAAACTCTGGATCCTTCCCGAAGCCCAGAACGCCATCATTGATATCTTCAACAGCTATTCCCTGGACGAACTCCGAACCCCCAAGCTTAAAGAAGAAGCGCGTCTTCAGATCAAAGAAGAATTCAATATCATCCTGGGCTGGACAGGCGACCCGGACACACCTGCTCCCGACGGCAGCCTGCCTCCGGTCAAAAACATCTATATCACAAAATATATCTTCAACTGAGCCCGGGTTTCGCACCGGGCCACAAAGGGGACTGAGCCGCTACTTTTCTCCCAACGCTTTTAAAAGCTGTACCACATCATCCGTCGCATCCATGACGTGCGCCCCGGATGGAATCAGAAACTCAAACGACTTTTTCTCCAACTTTGGATTCAGCGTCAAATTCCTGAATCGCAACGAAAGAATCTCATTTCCTGCACCGTCCAAAAACTTGGAGACTCGCAACAAACCGTCGTTGGCGTCGACATAAATCTGTACCTTGACAGGTGCCTCTGGAAGCTGAGCGTGCAATATATTTGGAATGGGGTTGGCCTCAAATACCCGATACAATTTCCCATCCAGCGGTTCCTGGCCCTGATACCGAATCGTCTTCCATTCAAGCCCCCGAAAAGGTCGGAGCGGATCGGGCTGATCCCCATCGGCTTCCAGTTTGGTCGTCCGATATACCCGCCCCAGATTCACTTTTGTCGCTATCTTCTCCTCCTTATCGTAATTCCACATCAACCCCCCGTCCGACAACCGCCTTGAAATCACGGCCCCTTCCTGCACCGTATCGATGCGCATCAGATTGGGCCGTTTAAACGCCGTATTGGCCTCCAGCGTCAATTCCTGATCCATCACCCGAATCACCGTCGTCATGTGGGCCACGCAGGCCTCGGCTTCTTTGGACAGGCCTTGCAGTTCAACCATCATCGCATCCGTTTTATCATCCCCCGTCGACATTTTATCCTCATCCTGATCCCCCGCTCCCCACACAGGTCCCACGAGAAGAACCAGTAAACCGACAAGCTCCATACAAATTTTGAAACGCATCCGAAGCTCCTTTCATCGAGCAAAAAAACCACCATGCGAGAATTTATCCTGAGAGCCAGAAAAGGCCCCACCACCCCTCATTTTTCTCTCGACAACCTGAGCCGGGCAGGCCGCCTGGAAATCATCTGTCACTGCATTGCCAACGCCCTCTTTTATGCCAAACAAATACGGTCCCACACCCACATTCACGTCGTTTTAGACGGCCCTTTGGACCCCCCGAAAACCGTGCGTTTAGAAAGCGACACCCTCGGCTATTTGGGCGGATTTGACGAACAGACCCTTGCTCGAACCCTGCAAAATGCCCTGGCAGTTGGAAAAAACCTGGCCCTGGGAGAAGAAAAACAATCCGAAGCGGGCATCTTTGTCGCCAAAAAAGGATTCGAGGCCCTGATCAAAGAAAAAGCCGCCACTTCCAATCTATATTATCTCCAGCGCAAAGGCACCGACATCCGCACCCTCACCCTCCCGGAAACAGCCACCTTCGTATTCACCGATCACCTGGGCATGCCCAAAAAAACCGACAAATACCTGAACCGCCTGGGGGCAAATCCCATCAGCGTCGGACCGAAAATTCTCTTTGCATCCCAGTGCATCGTACTGGTACACAACGAACTGGACCGACAGGGCTGTCCGTAAAAATTACGTTCCAATCTCCAGGTGGAAGGCCAAGTAATCCACGATTTGAAACCAGATTTTACACTTGCTATAACCCGGATAGATCGTGATATTAAGCCCTCCCCTCCTCCGCTTTCTTTTTTCACCCTCCAGGAGAGCCTCTCAATCTCTGTGGAATTCGACACCCTCCATATCCTGCTCCGAATCCTGACGGGCGCGGCAATCGGTTTTTGTATCGGCATGACCGGCGTCGGCGGCGGCTCCATTGTCGTTCCAACCCTCACCCTGGGCTTTGGACTGCTCCCCTCCGTTTCCGTCGGCACGGCGAGCCTCTACACCTTCCTGACCAAAATTTACGCCACCTACCGACACACCAAACTCAAAACCATCAGCTATCGGATTGCAGGGATCTTTCTCGTCGGCGCACTGCCCGGCAACATCCTTGCCTCCTGGTATGTGAACCACCGGGCAGGGGGCGGCCTCGACGAAAGTGCAAAAGCCCAGTTTCAAAATCACCTGAAAATCTTCATCGCCGTCGTCATGCTCATGTCAACGGCTATGCTGGTCCTGGACCTGATCCGGTCCAGGAATCAGAACAACAAACAGAGCACCAAAAATACAGAAAGTTCCCCACCCTCAACCAGCCCGGCCAAAATCCTCCTGGGCATTCTTCTGGGATTCTGCGTGGGTGCCGTCGTAGGGTCCACCGCCCTCGGTGCCGGCGTCCTGGCCATCCCTGTATTGCTGCTCTGTTTCGGCATAGAAGCCAGTACAGGAATTGGCAGTTCCATCTTCATCGGCCTCATTCTCACCCTGGTCTCGTCCCTCATCTACAGCAAGGGCGGCCAGATCCACATTCCCACGGCCCTCTGGATGTCGACCGGCTCGATCGTCGGGGTTTATTTTGGAAGCAAAATGACGGTAGTCCTCTCCGAAAGAAGCCTGAAAGCGGTCGTCATCGGCATCATCATCTTCGCCTCCCTCCTGATGCTGCTCAAATAACAAATTCCTCCCCATAATTTCCCCGATGGCCCCCAAATGTCAAGTGCAAACTCATCCCCGACCATCGGCCTGAAAATCCATTCAAAAGCGGGCCGTTGAAGTAATCGTTGATTCTAAAGCATTCCCGTTGCATATTCGTCCTGTCCAATAGACCCTCTCCACCGATTCCCCCAAAGGAGAATCGATATGCGTCGCAACATTTTCATCTTTTTCACTTTTATGCTAGGGATCGGGCTGTTTTACACTGTTTTTTCCAATCCCGTTTTGGCCCAGGAACAGGCCGAAGTCTCAACCGGATTCATCGCACACCTCAACACCTGGCTGGGCAAAGTCGTCAGCGTCCTATTTGATGTTTTCTTTTTCGACTTCGGTACCGGCGTTCCCCTCATCATCATCGTCCTGGTCGGTGGTGGCATCTACTATACCTTCTGCTTCGGGTGGTTATCCATCCGAGGACTTCGACATTCCATCGACGTCATTCGCGGCAAATATGACGACCCTGACGATCCGGGTGAAATCTCCCACTTTAAAGCCCTGACCAGCGCCCTCTCGGCCACCATCGGCCTGGGCAATATCGGCGGCGTGGCCATTGCCGTGGGCACGGGCGGTCCGGGTGCCATCTTCTGGATGATCTTTACCGCCCTGTTTGGCATGTCTTCCAAACTGGCTTCCTGCACCCTGGCCATTATGTATCGCCAGATCCATCCCGACGGTCGCGTATCCGGCGGCCCAATGTATTATCTAGAACACGGCCTTGCAAAAAAAGGCCTGAGGCATCTGGGCCGCACCCTGGCTGTGATATTTGCCCTGCTTACCCTTGGAGGTTCCTTCGGCGGCGGCAACATGTTTCAGGCCAATCAAACCCTGGAAATCCTGGGCTCGATTTCTCCAACCTTTCAAACCTATAACTGGCTCATTGGGATCGTCCTGGCCTCTCTGGTGGCGGTTGTTATTATCGGGGGCATCAAACGCATTGGCAATGTCACCTCTCGCCTGGTCCCGAGCATGTGTCTGCTCTACGTAATCACATCCATCCTGATCATCCTATCCCATATTAGCGAAGTGCCCGCCCTGCTGGCCTCTATCTTCCAGCAGGCCTTCTCACCCCAGGCCGTATACGGCGGTTTCCTCGGCGTATTGGTTACCGGCGTCCGGCGGGCGGCCTTCTCCAACGAAGCAGGCCTCGGATCGGCCGCCTTCGCCCACGCGGCTGCAAAAACCAACGAAGCCGCTCGGGAAGGCATCGTCGCCATGATCGGCCCGTTTGTCGATACCGTGATCATCTGCCTCATGACCGCCCTGGTCTGTATGATCACCGGTGTCTATCAGGACCCTCAATACGCCGGCCAGGGCGTCTCGATGACCAGTGCCGCATTTGAATCCTTCATTCCCGGTGCCAGCTACGTGCTTGCCATCGTCGTCATGCTCTTCGCCTATTCCACCATGATCTCCTGGTCCTACTACGGAGAACGGGCCTGGGAATACCTCTTCGGCATGGGCTCCATTCTCATTTACCGCATCCTTTTTGTTCTGTTTGTTTTTGTGGGATCTGTCACAGCCTTGAAAAATGTGCTCGACTTTTCCGACGCAATGATCCTGGGCATGGCCTTCCCCAACATCGTAGGCGGCATTCTGCTCAGCCCCCAGATTCGAGCCGCCTTGAAAGAATATTGGAATCGCCTCCAATCGGGCGAAATGAAAGTGTATAAATAAAATCGGCCGGAATTTCATCCCAAAGCAGGTTCGTTTATCCGCATAGACGAACCTGTTTCTATATCGGTTACAATATCTGCTGTCCGATTTCGTTTATATGAAAAAGGACAGATCCATATTCCATCCGAAAGGACCTCACCATGATCGTCAAACCCCGAATCCGCGGGTTCATCTGCACCACCGCCCACCCGGTCGGCTGCGCCAAACACGTCCAGGAACAAATTGACTGGGTCAAAAGCCAGCCTGCCATCCAGGGCCCGAAAAACGTCCTTGTGGTCGGCTCGTCCGCCGGCTACGGCCTCTCCTCCCGAATCGTCGCCAGTTTTGGCACCGGGGCAGGCACCATCGGCGTCTTCTTTGAACGCCCCGCTGCCAGAAAACGAACCGCCTCTGCGGGCTGGTACAATTCCATCGCCTTCCAAAAAGCCGCCCGAAAAGCCGGGTACGTGGCCGAAAACATCAACGGCGATGCCTTCTCCGACGAGATCAAGGCCCAAACCATCCAGACCATCCAGGAC
>JAPUJS010000395.1 GCA_027296045.1 bacterium
TCCTCCAGTCGTCCCAGCCGATGCAGCGTCACAGCCCGACCGTCCAGGGCCCGTCCGTCCTCTGGATTCATCTCCAACACCACCGAATAATGATCGCCCGCCTTTTCAAATGCCCCCAACTGCATCAACGCATCGGCAAGCATCCGATGCGCTTCCAGATAGTCAGGATGTCGACGCAACGCCTCCGAACACAGCGCTGCAATACGCCGGTGATCTCCTGCGGAGATCAAATCCATCGCCTGCCGGAGAAAAACCCGGGCGGCCATTTCCCGCAAATTCTTCTCCCGAATTTCCGCGATTGCCGCTTCCAGGACAGGCTCAGCTTCCAGAAGCGCCGCAACCGGTTCCAGATAATCGACCATCACCTGGAGCACCGGCAATTCATTTGCCGAATCCTGAAACCCCTCACCAACGGCATAGTCCAGAACCGGCCGATCGTCCCGATAAAGCGCCCCTTCCGCCCCCAGATTTGCCAGACCACTCGGCCCCATCAGATACCCCCCCAGAAAAACCTGCGGATGATGCAGCCAGTGATCCCGGCCCCCCCAGTGGCTATATTTCAGGTCCTGATGAACCTGTTCTTGCAAAAGACGTTCCGCAAGCCGAGAAAGGTCCACCGTAAAGCGCTCGCCCCGGGTGCCAATCATCATCAGTTCCGAAGTATTATACCACAAAATGCTTTGTGGAAACACATCTAAGAAACTCCGCACCACCCCACGCAATAGTTCCTCGGTCAAAAAGCGCAACGGAACAAACTGAACCACAAACCCCTCCGGACGCAACCGCTCCCTGGCCTCCCGATAAAAATCCGTAGTATAAAAAAACGCCACACCCGGTCTGGAAACCTCGCCCAGTTCAAGCGAGATAATATCATAGATCGCATCGGTATGCCGCAAATAATTGCGCCCATCCGCACGGATCAGCCGCACCCGCCGGTCGTCCATCCATTCCGACTCAAAATGCGTCCGAATAAAAGAAAACAGCATCGGCTCAATATCCACACAGGCCAATCGATCGATCGGATACATCAAAAACCGACTGGCCGTCTGCCCGGTTCCCACGCCCACCACCAGCACCTCCCTGGGATCAGGATGCAAAAGCATCGGCACGTGTGCCGCCATCACCTGGTGGGTTTTCCGATCGCTGCCCTGCCACCACCGGTCCATCTCCAGTTGAAGCTCCCGATTCCTTCGCACCACCGTCATATTCGTCCCATAGCCCTCCCGAAGAGCAACAAGATCTCTCCCCTCCCCCAGAAAGTCCGCCGGAATTCGCGTGCCCGAAAAACGCGGAATCCCAAACCAGACCAGCAAAGAAACCCCCACAACCGCCAGCTTAAAAATTCGCCAGCGCCTCCGATCCAAGCCCATCCAGGCCGCAAACCCGATCGCCAGATTGGCACCCGTCACAAAAAAAACGCTCTTCTCCAAACCCAAAAACGGCAAGCCCACAAATCCAATCAGGAGCGAACCGAGAACCCCACCGACCGTATTGACCGCAACCATTCCTCCCGTTGCCCTGCTTGCCTCAGACACATCTTCAACCACCATCCGCACCGCCAGAGGAAAAGAGGCCCCGCCCAGAATACTGGGCGGCAAGAGCAACAAAAAATAGATCCACAAATCCCCACCCAGACCCCGCCAGGTAGCCGGCGGCAACATCATCAGACCCAGCACCATCAGACCGGTCAACATCTGCAACGCGCCAAAATAAAACGCCCTGGCCGTCGACCGATCGGAAAACCAGGACGCAAGCACGCTCCCTAAAACCAGCCCCACCAGCACAACGGATAACGTCAACGTATAGGTATAAACCGTGTTCGGAATCAAAAGCCCCAGATAGCGCGTCCACAGCACCTCACTTCCAAGCGCAACAAAACCCACCGCAAAAAAAAGTACAAACACACCCCGGTGGGGATCGTCCCGTTCCTCCGAAGAAATTGTTTCGGGCACTTCCTCCCGAGAAATGGGCAACGCCGCGACCGCCAATCCCCCAAAAATATTCAACGCCGCCCCCACCAGAATTGCGCCTCGCATTCCCAATTCCGGCAACAGCACAAAACCGGCAGCAGCACAACCCAGCGCAGCACCCAGCGTATTCACACCATAAAGCAAGCCCACAGACCGCGCAATCTTCCCATCCTCAAACACATATTGACGACAAAACAGCGGAAGCGTACCGCCCATCAAAAAAGTAGGCAGAAACACCACAAACCCGACCAGAATCAGACGCACCAGAAAAAGCAGTGCGGTGCGTTCTCCCAGTGCCCGGTAAACCTCGCCATAAAAAATATCCGTCAGATCGAATACATATGGACTCATCAAAGCAAACACACCCAATGCAATCTCGATCCGTGCAAACAGCTTGAGCGGCCTTCTCGTCCACTGACCTACCCGCCCAAAAAGATATGCCCCACAGGCGAGTCCCAGAAAGAAAACAGCCAGAACCGCACTCACAGCAAAGGTCGTGGAGCCAAAAATAAGAGACGCCTGTCGGATCCAGACCACTTCATAGACCAGCCCTGCAAAGCCGGACAGAAAGAAGCAAACCAGTGCAATCAGGTGCTGTCCCCTGCCGGAATGGACCTTTTTGGGGGACTGTTGTTCTTGCATTCAAATGCCCTCAAAATGTGTTTCCAGACTTCCCGGTCGAAGCGCTGTCCCGGGCGATTCCAGCTCCCTCCTCGATACGGCCTTCGGCCTACTCGGAGCCTTCGGCTCCCCACCGAATACGGCCCCGTCTGCTCTGAGTAGCGAAGCGTATCGAAGGGCTCGGAGACACGGAGCGCACCGTCATTCCCGAGTGCGTATCGAGGGATCAGGCTCACCCAGCGCATTCACTCTGGTCGCCTGCTAGACGCTCGAATCCGATCCAGACCCAGGGATTCGGAGGCATCTTCTTGCCTCGTCCAAACCTTCTGCTTTCAAATTCTATTTTGTTGTATATATTCATGAGGTGGTTTCCAATCCAAATTTCCCCTGTACCACCCGTTCCAGGAGGTTCCCTATGATCAACGAAATCATTCTGGAGGCGTTGAACAAACAGTTGAATGCAGAATTTTTCACCACATACAACTACCTTGCCATGGTGGCAAAATTTAAATCGATGGGACTGCACGGGTTTGCACACTGGACGCGAGTACAGGCAAAGCAGGAGCAGGTACACGCAATGAAGTTCTTCGATTTTATCAACGAACGGCAAGGAACGATAGAATGGAAGGGGATAGGTGCTCCGGATGTGGGGTGGGACGGCCCGCTGGAGGCATTCGAGATTGCGCACCTGCACGAGATGCAGGCTTCTACCCAGATCAATGGGCTGGTGGAGATGAGCATCGAGCGGCGAGACCACGCTACCAATGCCTTTCTACAGTGGTTCGTGACCGCCCAGGTGAAGGAGGAGACACTGACGCTTGAGGTCGTGCACAACCTCAAACTCGTGGGTGACAGCGGCAACGGCCTATTCCTTCTGGACAGCGAGATGGGCAAACGTTCCGACCGATTAGAAACCTGATACATTGGCCTTCAGCCACACGAAGTGCAGGAAGCATTTAGGCTATCCGTCCCACCCCAGCTTCTCCACCATCCAGTCATAAGCCATCTCCCGAGTCTCCGGCGTCAATCCGTGGCCTGCCTCGTGAAAACGCAACTGGAACGCTTCTCCCACACCGGCTTCCTCGTTCACTGCAATACCCTTCACCAGCCAATCGCATAACTCAGACCCCGCGGGTCAGCGCCTCCGATCCGCATCCCCGTCTCTGGATCTACAAAAATTGCGCACATCCGGCTCACCCCACCCGACCACGCCTCATCGTCCTGAATTTTGTGGCCCCGCTCCGACAGGACCCGCCGCACACCCGCATCCACCCGCGACTCCACCACGGCCTCGCCCGGCCGCGACCCGTGGGGCCAGAACGAATTTGGAAACGAGTGCGACACCACACGCGGGGCTTCAACAGCAGCCTGGGGATCCATCCCAAAAACCACCACGTTCAAAAACACCTGCAGCATCCCCTGCACCTGGGCGTCTCCCCCCGGACATCCGAAAGGCATCAACGGCTTCCCATCTTTCAGCACCAGGGCCGGATTGGGAGTGAGCCGGGGCCGCTTGCCCGGTTCCAAACCACTCGGATGGTCCGGGTCCAACCAGGTCTGCGATCCCCTCCCGGAAAGACCAAATCCCAACCCCGGGATCACCGGGGTCCAGTCAATCGGATCGCTGGGCGTGGCCGAAAAGGCATTGCCCGCACCGTCCACCACGCAGACATAGGCCGTGTCTCTTTCCCAGGTCACAGGATATTCCCCACCCGGCACCTTCGCAACAGGCACCGGTCCGGTTTCCGATCGCGGTTCGGGATGGTGGGGCCACGGGTCGCCCGGCGCCGGCATATCGGGCGCGGCATGTGTAAAATCGATGGCCTTTGCCCGTTCCCTCGCATATGCTTTGCACAAAAGACCCGCCATCGGCACCTGCACAAAATCCGGATCCCCAAAGTAGTGGTGGCGATCCGAAAAAACCAGCTTCATCGTTTCCACAACCACATGCAAATAGTCCGCACTGTTGTGCCCCATCTCCTCCAGATTAAATCCTTCCAGAATATTCAGCGCCATCAACAGGGAAGGACCCTGACACCAGGGTCCACAAGAATAGACATCGTAGCCTTTGTAATCGATATGTTCCGGCGGTTCCACCCGAACCTGAAAGTCTGCCAGATCCTCCGCCCGTAAAAGCCCGCCTTCCTGCTCACTGAACGCTGCAATCTCCCGGGCAATCTCCCCCTGGTAAATTAGGTCCCGAGCAGCTTTCAATCCCGCGTGCCGGTCCCCTCCGGCCCCCGCCTCGGCTTCCATCAACCGCCGAAACGTAGTAGCCATATCTTTTTGCCCCACATAGCGGGCCGGCCAGTTCTCCACAAGTTCCAGGGCAGGCTGGACAACCTGTGCGAAGGTCATCGTACCAAAACGATCCAGGGCCGTGATCCAGGCGTCCGGCGCAGCAGGCGTGACCGAACGCAAAATGCCCGGAGGCAGATCCCCGCCCGTGTGGTCTCGAAAATAGTCAATACTGGCCGCTTTGGGCCACCGCCCCAACCCGCTGATGGTCTGCGGCGATGCCCCCGACGCCGGACAAAAGATAATGGGTGCCACCCCTCCAAACTGAGTCAGATGGGTCTCCACCATATTAATACACAACCCGGCGGCCACCCCCGCATCTGCGGCATTTCCCCCCTGTTCCAGAATACGCATCCCGCCCGTCGAGGCGAGATAGTGTGTGGAGGAAACCATGTGGCGTTCCCCCTGAATCGCAGGTCGATGTGGCATACGTTCTCCTTTTCCTTACAAAGTACGAGTTCTTTAGATGCCGGAACCCATCTCTTACCCAACAGCAAGCGCCATTCCGGCGGCACCCGGATCCGCACCTCCATCCAGTTCGCCCGTCTCCGGATTGATCACAATGCCGTGAACCGATGCCATCCCGCCATAACTTGCCAGACTCCGATTGATATCGTGCCCTATCGCCTTCACCTGTTCACAAACGGAAGGAACGATGCGAGCGTGTGCGACAATCACATCCCCCTGACAGTCAAACCGGGGCGCTGCAATCGCCTCCGTAGCCGTCATCCCGTGATCCAGCACATTGAGAATCGCGTGCAAAATACCCGTCACAATCCGCGTGCCTCCCGGCGCCCCAACGCTGAAATAAGGCTTCCCCCCCATCTTGACCAGCGTGGGCGCCATCCCCGTCGTCCTCGATTTTCCAGGTTCAATCGAATTTACCCCTCCCGGCACCGGATTGAAACAATTCATACAATTGTTATACATAAATCCCAGCCCCTGCGTAACCACGTCTGCCCCCGAACCAAGGGAGTGTGTCAACCCGACCACATTGCCTTGAGCATCCACCACCGAAAGATGCGTGGTATCTGCCGACTCCTGTACATGATAACGCGGAATCGTGATCGTCTCCCGCGCATCCATCCGTTTCCGCCACTGCACGGCGTTTTCTTCCGACAGCAGATCCTCCATCGGAACATCCACAAAGGCCCGGTCCCCATGAAAATTCGCCCGATCCGTCCAGGCCGCTTTCATCGCCATAGACACCGTATAGATATATTCGGCGCTCAAATGCCCCATCGCCGCCAGATCGTATCCTTCCAGAATTTTCAACATCTCAAGAATAACAGCACCCCCGCCGGGAGGGCGATTGGACGCAACCGTATACCCCCGATAGTCTGCACAAACCGGTTCGCTCACCGTCACCTCGTACCCGTTCAAGTCTTCCAACGTGATAAACCCGCCCCCCCGTTCCATATCCTGCACCATCCGCTCGGCCAGATCGCCGTGGTAAAACACATCCACCCCGCCTTCCGCCAGAATGGCAAACGTCTCCGCCATATCCGGATTGGCAATGATTGGCCCACCCCCTTCATAAGCCGATTTCCCCACCGTAACCCAGGGCGATGTCTCCGACCCAATAGGCGGTTTCTGCCAGTTGTTCGCAATCCCCGTCGTAACTTCAAACCCCTCTTTTGCAACCCGAATCCCCGGCTGCAGAACCTCCCGCCAGTCCATACTTCCGTATTCCGTTTGAGCCTTATAGAGCCCCGCCACGGTTCCAGGCGTCGTAATCGCCTGATATCCACGCTCATTAACCTGCCCCTCCAACGTATACCCATACCCCGACGGATTTTCCCGAACAAGCCCATCTTCCCACATATCGGGCCTGACCTTTGCCCCTGCCTTCCCGTGAAAATCCAGTATCATCTCCTGACCGGTAGCCGCAATGTGCAAATTCATCATCCCAAAACCACCCACACCACAACTGCGGGGCGTCGTCACCATTTGCACAAATGCAGCAGCCACGGCCGCATCCACCGCATTGCCCCCATCTGCAAGCACCCTGGCACCAGCATCCACCGCAAGCGGCTGAGGCGCTGTGATCATCCCTTTCATGACAAACTCCTTTTGCTGTTAAGCGTCCGTTGTGCCTTTTTAGAACTATCATGTAGTGTTCGAAAATGAACAGTTGAAGGAAGATGATTGGAGTAAATAAAGGGGGATGATCAGAGAAAGCATTAAAACACGCGAAATCATCCGCCCCACAAGATTGTCCGAATCACCCGATTTCTCAGCACATACCGGCGACCATACCTAGTAGGTTAGAGAAACTCTTACGTAGGAGTCA
>JAPUJS010000396.1 GCA_027296045.1 bacterium
TAGTTCTCGTCGATCCACCAGATACCCTGCTTGTAGGAGTTCTCCCAGTAGTCGGTCTGATACTGTTTGGAGGCCTGCTTAATCCCTCCCGCAACGAATCTGTTGAAATATACATACTGGTTTGGATGCAGGCGGATCATATCCCAGAGGGTAATGCCGGTTAGCAGGGCAAGCAATCCGATCAGACTGAGGCGCAAAACAGGCGGCAAATTCTTTTTGAGAGCCTGGTGAATACTGGCTGCTGCAATGAGTGCAACAGGCGGTAATACAAATAGAAAATGCCGGAAGCCGTCGTAAAGCGGGGAGCCTTTTAATATGACATAGACCAGGGGGAAAAACGCACTGAGGCTCAAGATGGACCACGGAAGGATGGGGGTGTTGAGGGGTTGAGAATGTCGCAAGACAGCCAGCGCGATGATCGGGGCGATTGCCAGGCCGATGAAAAGGAATTCGGGAGAACTGATCAGGAACCATTTGGGCGCATAATACCAGGGTACGTCAACGCTGCTTAATGGCCGGCCCTCGAAAAAGGTAGTGTTGTGCCGCGTGAAGTCCGAGAAAAACCGAAGCACCTGGATGGGATATGTGAAGGGTTCGATCAATGCTCTTGGCCAGAAGGCGAGCATGGAGGTCCAGGCAATGGCAAAAATCGCCGTGGTTTGGGTTACAAAGTTGCGGAGCAACGAGAGGCGGGTCCGGCGATCGGCAGGGCGTGCTAAGTTGAGATAGCGAATGAAAAACGCGAGTCCGAGATAGACAAACAGGAGCAGACCGCCGAAACGAACGCCGAGTGCAAGACCGATGGCGAGGCCTGTTTTCCAGACCTGTTTCCAGGGCAGGTCCGGCAGCATGCCCACACTGCGAATCAGGTGATAGAGGGAGAGCAAGTAGCAAACGGCAAAGGGGATATCTTTGGGATTGTTGAAGCTGTGGCCGTAGTAACGAGGCGTGAGGATCAGGAAGAGCGCGGCCAGAAACCCAACGCCGGGCGAGCCGATGTGGGCACCGAGGCGATAGATGATCCCGATGCCTAAAAGGCCGATGAGGGCGTTGCACAGGTGGCGGGTTTCGAAGCGGTCGAACGGCAGCAGGCGCGTAAGAGGATAGACCAGGGTGTCGAAGAGGCCGCCGTAGCGTTCCAGGTCGATGGTTCTGATGCGGTTGAAGAATTCGGGATCCTGGAAGCCACTCCGGAACCAGTCAAAAATGGCTTTGCCATATTCTGCCTGAGGCGGCTCATCGATGGTGATGCCGTAGTCCGTAAAGGTGAGCAGCACAACAATCAACTGGACCAGAATCAGGAAGGCCGTGCAGCAGGTCCAGGTCGATCGTTTTTTTCCGAAGATTCGGATGGGATCCGGTAATTTTAAAGCGATCATAGCAGGAAAACTAACGCGTTTCGGAGAGACGTTGTTTCTGGATTTTAAACCGTTCTTCAAAGCGTTTGCGCATTGAGGTGTGGAAATTAGGGGGAGACGCCAGTCTGGTTAGAAGAAGCGTTTCTTGGTTTCGATCCAACGGCTGATGGTGACTTTCTGGCGGGTGAAGAAGGAGACTCCTTCGTGGCCTTGCACGTGGAGATCGCCGAAAAAGGAGTTGTTCCAGCCCGAGAAGGGGAAGAAGGCCATTGGGGCCGGGACGCCGACGTTGATGCCGACCATTCCGGCGTTGACGCTGTGGCGGAACTTGCGGGCGGCGGCTCCGCTTTGTGTGAAGAGCACGGCGGCGTTTCCAAAACCGCTGTTGTTGCAATATTCGATGGCCGTGTCGAGATCGGCTGTGCGCATGGTGGAAAGCACGGGGCCGAAGATCTCTTCTTGGGCGATGCTCATTTGCGGTGTGACGTGGTCGAAGATGGTGGGGCCCAGGTAGAAGCCTTCGGGGGTGTCTTCGACCCGAACTTCTCGGCCGTCGACGAGAAGATCGGCACCTTCGGAAATTCCGTTTTGGATGTGCTGATGGATATTGTCGAGGTGCGCTTTTGTGACCACAGGACCCATCTGGGCGTCGGGGTCCCGGTCGGTGGGACCGACCCGTAAATGCCGCGCGGCATTGCTCAGGAGGGGCATAAATTCCTCTCCGGCCTGATCGATGCATACCAGGGCACTGCCGGCCATGCAGCGTTCTCCGGCGCAGCCATAGGCCGATCCCATAATGGCATCGATGGTGCTGTCGGGTTCGGCGTCGGGAAGGACGATCAGGTAGTTTTTGGCACCCCCGGAAGATTGGACGCGTTTGCCGTTTTGGGTTGCGGTTTCATAGATATATCTGGCAATAGGTGTGGATCCGACAAAGGAGACCGTTTTGACATCCGGGTGTGTGAGCAGGGTATCGACGGCCTCTTTGCCCCCGTGTATGAGATTGAGCACCCCAGGAGGCAGGCCCGCTTCTTGCAGGAGTTCGACCAGCCGGATGCAGCTTAAGGGTACTTTTTCGGAGGGTTTGAGCACAAAGGTATTGCCGCACACCAGGGCGATCGGGAAGGTCCACATCGGGACCATGATGGGGAAGTTAAACGGTGAGATGCTCACGCTGACGCCAAGGGGCTGGCGGATGGTGTCGCAGTCGATGTTGCGGGCGATGTTTTCAAGCGATTCACCCATCAGGAAGGAGGGGGCACCGCAGGCAAATTCGACGACTTCGATGCCGCGGCGGACGGAGCCCCGGGACTCGTCGAGGGTTTTGCCGTTTTCGCGGGTGACGATCTGGGAGAGTTCTCCAAAATGTTTTTCGAGCAATTCTTTGAAGCGGAACATCACCTGGACACGGTCGGTGGCAGGGGTATTCGCCAATTCGGGAAACGCGGCAGCGGCTGCTTCGACGGCTTTGCTGGCTTCCTCCTGACCGCACATCGGGGTTGCGCTGATCTGGGTGCCATCGGAGGGATTGTAAACAGGCGATGTTTCGGTGGCACTTGAGATGATCCATTCGCCGTTGATGAAAAGCGGACAGGGGGCTTGTTCGGGCATGGTGGACTCCATCTGTTAGGGGGTAGCAGGCCCTCACCCCGTCTTCGGGTGCCTGGACGGCAACCCGGAGACATCCCTCTCCCACCTGTGGGAGAGGGGACTGAGGCGCTATTGGTTTGGAGGTGAAGGTTTTGGGATCGGTTTGTCGATTGCCCAATTTGTATGGTTAAAATTTATAGGGCTTTATCAGGCTGTTTCTAACTGGACGCTGTCCGGTCGATTGCCAACAGAGGGCGGGGCCAGGATGCGTTTTTGTTGTTCGGTGAGGCCTTCAAATTCGTCTAGATTGTAGTAGTTTTGCGACCAGGAGGAATGCCCGGGGCTGAATTTGAAGAGGAGGGATCGGCGCTCGTGATCGGCGTTCCAGCGGGAGGTGCCGTGGATGAGGGCTTCGGTGAAGATGACAACGTCTCCGGCTTCGACTTCGGGCCGGGCGACGTAGTGTGCCGGGCGCTCGAAACTGCGTACCTCGTCGGGAACGTTCAAGGGCAAGTTGGATTTGTGCGATCCGGGGATGCAGGTGAATCCACCGGCACCTTTTTTTGCGGGCGCGAGATTATAGGTGAACACCGTGAGGCCGTTGCGCATGACGCCGTCTCGATATTTGTACCAGTGGTCGCCTGCGCGTTGGGTTGCATATTCGATGTCGCCGCCGTGGAGGTGTCCCCTCTGGGCACCTTTTTTCATGAAAATAGCGTAGTCGTGATCGGCACGAAATTTGGGGCCGAGGAGTTCGATCAGATACGGTACGATATTGGGGTGATCGAAAAGATTTTGGCAGAAGGGGTCCCACTGGGAGACTCTGGAGCCGCCTCGAAAGCCTTTGTCGTTGTATTCTTTGGGCAAGACGCGGTCGGCAATTTCGTTGAGGCGGTCGATCTCGTCCTGGGAAAGGACGTTTTTGACGATTAGATATCCTTCGAGGTCAAACATGAATTTTTCTTCGGGGGTCATTGCGTGCATCTCCTAACTTTTTTCACCATGTTTGCGGAATGTCGGCTCTTCTCCGGGGACCGGAGAATTGTCGAAGGCCCCCCGGCTGAGAACGGCTTCTTTGCCGCCAAAGGAATCGATTATGGCCTGTTGGTCGGCCTTGGCGCGAGCGTCTGTTTCTTCTGGATCGAGGATTTCTCGAAGTTGCGATTCGAAGTTCTGGAGGACCGATTGGTGATCCGGGGAGGCTGATAGGTCGTTGCACTCTTCCGGGTCTGTGTCGAGATCGAAGAGCTGTGGCAGATCGTTTACGTAATAGGTGTATTTGTACTGTTGGTTTCGCAGCATATAGAAAGCGTTTCGTGTGCCCACTGCATGATATTCGCTGAAGACGGTGCGGTCCCGGTCTGTATCCCGGGCGATGGATAGGAGGGAATCTCCCGGCAGGTCGCTGTCTTCTTCATGGGGCTTTGCACCGACGGTTTCCAGAATTGTGGGAAAGCTATCGATCAGGGAGATGGGTGTGTTGACCACCTTGCCCTCGGGGATGTCGGGGCCGGACATGAGGAAGGGGATGCCGGCGGCTTCTTCATACATTGTAAATTTGCCATAAAGACCGCGTCCTCCCAGATGTTCGCCGTGATCGGTGGTGTAGACAATGCGGGTATTTTCTGTAAGACCGGTTTCTTCCAAGACCGTGAGAACACGGCCGATCTGGCGGTCCAGGAAGGTGCACACGCCGTAGTAGGCGGCGTTCATTTTGTGAATGGTTTCTTCGTCAAACTGCGGGGCAAAGGTGAAGAAGCGGCGGAAGTATTCCTGGGCCGGGTGGTCGGGCCAGTCTGCTTCGCGCCACTGTGGTTGGTACGGAAGTTCCTTGTTTTCATAAGAATTGAAATCTTCGGGTGGAGAGATGTAGGGCGGGTGTGGGCAGACGAAGGAGAGGAAAAGGGCCCAGGGTTTTTCGTCGTTTTGATGTTCTTGGAGCCATTTACAACCGTTGTCTGCGTTGCGTTGATCGTATTGGAGGTAGGAGGAGTCTCCGGGACCTGCCCCGTCGATGCCGGGACGCTTGTTGCGAAACGGGGGATCTTCGCGAATACAGCCCAATAGATCTCCGACCCCTTCTACGACATTGAGGGGCTCGATTTCTTCGCTAAACCCGTGGTCGCAGCCCTGGCCTTTGAAGTGTAGCTTGCCGATGGAGGTGGCGTTGAATCCCTGCTCGCGGAGGCGGTGGTGCCAGGAAGGGGTGCTGCCGTCATAGGAGTGGGCATTGTCCCAGGACCCGATTTGATGGACATAGCGGCCTGCGGCGAGAGCGGCCCGGACGGGCACACAAATGGCGCAGTTGGTATAGGCGTTGGTAAATCGGGTGCCGCCTTCGGCCAGGCGGTCGAGGTTGGGGGTTTGCACCACAGGATTGCCGTAGCAGCCCATCACGCGGTAGTTGTGCTGATCGGAAATGATGTAGAGCATGTTGGTGGGTTTCATTCAGAATCCTTATTGAAAGTTACGATGGATTGACCCAGTGTTCCATGACAGGACCATTTTCTCCGTAGACGGGATCGGCCGGTGGCAGGGGAACGTTCGGGATATTTTGAAGCGCTTGTTTGTGTTCGCCGGCCCCTTCCCGGCACAGGTCCCAGCCTGGGCCGGGGGGATAGGCACCTACGACCAGGAGGTCGGAGCTGGCACCCAGGTTTTTATGGCCCACTCCGGCGGGGAGGACCATGACGTCGCCGGGGTGTACGTCGAGGGTGATGCCGCCTTCGCCGCCCAGTTTGACTTTGGCGGTGCCCCGGCAGATACAGAGGACTTCGTGGGCGGTGCTGTGGTAGTGGTGGAAGGAGTAGATGCCGTTGCGCCAGGAGCTTTTCCAACCGTTGGCGTGGAAGACGGTTTCGGCGTTGACAGCGGGGTCTCCTTCGGAGGGCGGGATGGCGTTCTGGTAGACCAGAAGCGGGAGTTGCTGGTTGTTGGGGATGATGCCATCGTCTTTTAGAGGTTGGACGATGACTTTAGGATTCTGGACGATGTCGTTTAATCGGGCGTCTGAGTGGATGTATGTGCTCATGGTTGAACCCCCTTTGCCCCTTCTCTGAAGGGGAAATTGTTGCGGGTTTTGCGATGATTTAGCCTTCAAGGATGCCTTTGAGGGAGTCGAAACCGCCCTGGAAGACGCCCTGGCCGATGAATTCGACCAGGTCGGTTTCTTCTTCGGCGGGGCAGTTAAACTCGGCGGTCCATTCGGCGTAGGTGCGGTCGCCGTCGGTAACCGGAAGCAGGCGCAGGGTGGCGACATAGTTTTCGACCGACATCGGGGATTCTAGAATCGAATAGGTGCAGGTGTGTTCGATGTCGCTGTGGGTGAGCAGTTGTTCCCGGATGTTGCCGCCGTCATCTGCGAGATTGAAGTTTCGGATGCAGCCGACCCTGTCGCTGGGTTCGCCGCCTTCGATCTGGCTGTCGGTGATGGCGGGGTGCCAGTCGGGCAGGGCGTTGAAATCGCGGATTTTTCCCCAGACGGTGTCGATGGGGGCGTTGATGACGGAACTGGTGAAGACTTTGGCGACCATGGATGACCTCCATTTTAGGATTTTTTAGATGACTGTTGGTAACCTCATGCTATAGAAATTTTGCTCGTTGTCAAGCGTTTCAAATCGGAGGGTGTGGACTATTTGTGTTTGGAAAGGGTAGATCGAGAGGGTGGTTGTGATATTTGGCTTGGGTGGGGGCTTGCTGTGTATTATCTTGGTGGGCGGTACTCATTTGGGGTTGTATGCGGAAGGAGCAGGTATGCTGCAAGGCGAGAAACGGTTTTTTGGCATTACGGTAGAGATTTTTTATAACATTTAATTTTACCTGGAGGAGAAACCATGGAATATCGTGTGCTTGGGAAAACGGGATTAGAGGTGTCGTCGGTTGGAGTCGGATGCTGGCAAATGGGCGGTTTGGTGGGTGGGTCAGGGTGGACCGGGACGACGGACGAGGAATCGATTGCAACAATCCATCGGGCCAAAGAGATTGGGGTGAATTTGCTGGATTCGGCGGAGGGGTATGGCAAAGGCCACAGCGAGGAAGTGATCGGAAGGGCGGTGAAGGGGCAGCGTGCAGATTATGTGATTGCGACAAAGGTGCGGCCTGTGACGGATGATCCGAGTGAAGACCGGGCCCGCCAGCGGATTCTGGAGGCCTGTGAAGGCAGCCTGGGGCGGTTGCAGACAGATTATATCGACGTCTATCAGCTACACGCCGTGCCGCACGAGGCGACGATGGAGGTGGTGATGGCGACCCTGGCGGAGTTGAAAGATCAGGGCAAGATTCGCTGGTTTGGGATTTCTACCAACGATACCGACGCGGTGCGAAAGCTGCTGACATTGGGAGATCTGGCGACGGTGCAGGTGGGATTCAGCCTGTTGAACCGAAGTGGGGAAGATACGTTGCAACTGGCCAAGGCGGAAAACCTGGGTACGTTGATCCGGGTGCCGCTGGCTTCGGGCGCGCTGTCGGGCAAGTATTTCAATATTCGGCCAGAACTGGATGCGCAGGATCGGAGATTGGACCGGTTTACGTCGGATAAGGCCGTGCGGACGTTTCAGAAGTTGAGCGAATTGCTGTTTCTGACAGAGGGAGAGAAGCGCACGATGGTGCAGGCGGCGCTGCGGTTTATTCTGGATACGGAGGGCGTGACTGCAGTGATTCCGGGGGCGAAAAATCGGGCGCAGTTGGAGGGCAATGCAGGGACAATGGATGTGCCACCCCTTAGCGAGGCGGAACGCGGTCGAGCGATTGAAATTGCGGATTCGGTGGAGGGATTTTAGGGGTGTGTGTTAAAGGTTTATGTGTTTTGATGCGGATCCTGGTAGAGATAGGCATCGTGGTTGACAGA